>JAICHE010000018.1 GCA_025922755.1 Nitrososphaeraceae archaeon | reverse complement strand
TAATAAAAAGTTGTAAAAAGGTTAGAAACCTTTTGGTAGTGTACCTCTAGAAGATTTTGCTTGTTCAGGTTCTGGTTTTGGTTCAAATCCCTTAGGCAAACTTCCTCGGGTTGAGCTTGCCCTTGCCTGAGCTTGTGCTGCAGATTCTGCTGCTTCTTGACGTAATTGTTCCCGGTATTCTTTTTCTTGTTCAATTCTTTCTTGTTCGAGTCTTTGCAAATAGTCTTTTTCGTATTCTTCTAGTTGTTCAGATCTAGACTTTGTCTGAGTGTCAGATGTGTTTGGTGGAGGTGATTGTGTTTGCGTTGGTTTTTCTCCAAACCCTTTTGGTAGAGTACCTTTTGGTTTTGGAGCTTCTTGTGGAGCTGGTTTTGGAGCTTCCTTTGGAGATTCTTGTTTTTTAGCAGCAATACCTTCTACAGTCATCTGAACACCACTGAATGAACCAAATGTTTTGTCTGCTGGATGATATGCCAATCTTTGTCTTGTTGCAAAGTATTGGTTTGATGGTTGTGTGTATCCAGTAACTTTGACTTTTTGAAGATTCCAATCAGATGTTGGAACTTTTCCTACAGGTGCAGTGTGTCTTACAAACCATCGATTTGGTGATGGAGAATAACCTGTAACTGTTGCCCTGTACTTGTGAAAGTCAGTCATTGGTGCTGTATAGTATGCATCCTCTAGTGCCTCATTGAAAGTTGCTGGTAGTTGTTTTGCCTCTTCTTTTGGTTTTGGAACCTCAGTTTTTTCTGCTGGTTTTTCTCCAAACCCTTTTGGAAGAGTTGCCTTTGGTTTTTCTGCAGGCTTTGGAGCTGGTTTTGGTTCTGAGCCTTTTGGAAGAGTTTCTTTCTTTGGTTCTGCAGGCTTTGTCTCAGCGGGTTTTGTTTCTGCGGGTTTTGTCTCAGCTGGTTTTGTTTCTGCGGTTTTTGTCTCAGATGGTTTTGTTTCTGCAGGCTTTGTTTCGAGTTGTGTTGATAGTTTTGTTAGTTTAGCTTCTAATTCTGCAATCTTGTCTTCAAGATCTTTTTTAGTTTGCTTTTTAGCAGCGGCCATTTAATTTGGGTGAAGTTCCGGGGTTTATTTACATTTGGGTAATTCCCATGGCTAAACCTGATCAAGTTTTATATGCACTAAGAAACTTAGTGAAGTAATGGACGATTTTGAAAAAGAATACCCCGGATTTGATTGGAAAAACACTCCAGCATACAAGCATCCAGGTGGGAAAGATTGTCCATGTCCAAAACATGAATACATTAGAGAACAGATCAATTACACAAAACAAGTCAATCAATCCGGAAATGAAGCCTCGAAGGTTACTCTGAAATTTTGTCCGGATCATTACAAGGTATACATGCAAGAAGTAATTCCAGCAATGCCTTTGAAATACAAAATCCTCACAAAGATCGCATTAAAGCTTGGAGCAATTAAAATTGAACAGTTAAAGTATATGGAATCAGAATTATGTTTTTACTGTAAATTTGGATCTGGTGGCCATGAAAAGAAAAACGAGTTGCCACCTGTTCCATAACACTGGTTATTCTGGACTCAGTAAAATCTTAGGTTTGTTTGGAGTATCATGATGACATCTTTTTCCACATAAAGGACATTGTTTTCTATCCAAGAAAATACATTGACATATGTGTGAATCAAGATATGCCTTTGCAGGTTTGTTTGGTTCCCCGGTTCCATTACAAAATGGACAGTCAGACCCAAGTAATTCTATAGTTCCATTTCCTTTGCAAACGGCACATTTGTCTTCACCCAATAATTATCAATGATGGAAGGGAATTAAAAGACCTTTGTTGAATTTATTTCAAAAATCCAGTCGTTTACACAAATCTAGTTAAGCTTATACTTGTTCTAACTTGAGAAGAGTTGTGGCAATAGAAGACATTCATGATTTCATAAAGGAATTAGAAAAGAAGGGCGAATTAAAAAGAGTCAAGACAGAAGTTGATTCTGAGTTAGAAATAGCAGAAATCATGAGAAGGCAAATGTATTCTAATGGTCCAGCAATTTTGTTTGAAAATGTAAAAGGTTTTGAGATGCCAATTTTAGCAAATGCCTTCGGTTCTATGAAAAGATTAGAAATTGGTTTGGAGATGACAGACTTTACAGAGATTGGTCAGAGAATAGTCGACATGACGAAGATGGACATTCCATCAGGGATTTTTAATAAAATTAAAAAATTACCAGAACTCTCAAAAATGACAGAGTCATTTCCAAAACTGGAAAGTAGTGGTCCAGTTACAGAAATTACATCAAATACGGCATCATTTGCAGACTTGCCGGTTTTAAAATCTTGGCCAGAAGATGCAGGTAGATTCATCACTCTAGGATTAGTTGCAACAAATCATCCCGAAACAGGTGTAAGAAATCTTGGAGTATATAGAATGCAAATCGTTGATGATACTCATGCTCTAATGCATTGGCAAAAACACAAAAGAGGAGCACATCACTCAGATATTTCAAAAATCAAAGGAGAAAAGATACCAACTGCAATAATTATTGGGGGAGATCCTGCAACTGTATTTTCATCAATTGCTCCAGTTCCGGAAGGACTTGACAAATACTTGTTTGCAGGTATCACAAGAAAAAAAGGAATTAAAATGGTAAAATGCAAAACAATTGATTTAGAAGTTCCTGCTAATGCAGAGATTGTTTTAGAAGGATATGTAGATCCATCAGATATTAGAGACGAAGGACCTTTTGGAGATCATACAGGATACTACACACCAGTTGAACCATATCCCACTTTTACATTAACTGGAATCATGAGAAGAAAAGATCCAATTTACGTGACAACCGTAGTAGGAAAACCAATTCTAGAGGATGCATACATTGGAAAGGTGATTGAAAGATCTTTTTTGCCTTTGATTCGCATGTTTCATCCAGAAGTTGTGGACTTTTCAATGCCTGCTGCTGGATGGTTTCAAGGTTTTGCAATAATATCCATCAAAAAACGATACCCAGGTCAAGCAAAAAAAGTAATGATGGGGTTGTGGGGAATGGGACAATTGTCACTTACCAAAATGTTCGTTGTCGTAGATGATGACATTAACGTTCATGACATGAATGACGTGATTTGGGCAATTACAACCCGAGCAGATGCGGCACGAGATACAACAATCATCAACAATACCCCAACTGACACTCTTGATCCAGCATCACCATTGGTCAACCTAGGATCTAAGATGGGAATTGATGCAACCCAAAAAACAAGAGAAGAAGGGTATGAAAGAGAAATTCAAAAACAGGTAAAAGTAGATCAAGAAACAAAAAATCTTGTAGACTCTAAATGGTCTAGTTATGGACTAGAGTAAAGAAACAGAATTGTAAAAATTATCTCGTTCTTCTACCTGATATCCAATTTGATGAATTGCATCAACAATTATTTTTCCTGTTAGCTCAGTTGAGCGAGCTCCAGTACAAGAAACTACTTCCTCGCCAATGAGTGTTCCACCAAAGTCATCAGCACCATATTGCAGGGCTAACTGTGCCATCCCCACCCCATTGGTAAGCCATGATGATTGTATATGAGGAATTAATCCATCAAAAACAAGTCTGGAAATTGCAATCATTTTTAGCAATTGAATTCCACCAGAGCCATGCTCTACAATCCCTTCTTGTTGCATTAATGTATTGTTTGGCTCAAAGTTCCACGGAATAAATGCCATAAAGCCTTTGGTCTTTTCTTGTAATTGCACTATTTTGAAAAAATGATCAACTATATCTTGATTATTTTCAACATGTCCGTACATCATTGTTGCAGAGCCAGGAATTCCTAAAGAGTGAGCCTCATCCATTATCCTAATCCAATCAGCACTGGAGATTTTCTTCGGACTAATGACATCTTTTACAGAGTCTACTAAAATTTCAGCTCCAGCTCCAGGAATAGATTGTAGTCCAGCATCCTTCAATCTAGATAAAATTTCTTTTGTAGAAGATTTTTCCACTCTGGCTATCATGTCAATTTCAGATGTTGAAAGAGCGTGAACTCCAACCATTGGGAATTTTTCCCTAATCATTTTAAATGCATCTTCATAGTATTCAATTTTCAAGTTTGGGTTATGTCCTCCTTGAATGAGAACCTGTCTAATCTTGAACATTTCCCACGCCGATTTCACTCTGGCTTCAATTTGTTCAAGAGTTAATGTGTACGAATCTTCTGATCCAGGTGATCTATAAAATGCACAAAATTTACAATCAGTAATACAGACATTAGTATAATTCAAAATAATGTTATTTACAAAAGAAGCTTTTTTCCCAAATTTTTGCTTAGTAAGATGGCCAGAAACAAGCCCCATGAGATACACATCGTCTGATTCTAAAAGCCTGAGACATTCTTTTGGTCCCGGTCTAACTCCTTTTAGAGAATTTTCCAGAATGTCACCAATGTCACTTTGAAAAAGTTGTTCTGTAGTTTGACTCAATTAACTTGTCCACCCTACTCTGCGATTTCTATTTAATCCTATATAGAAAAATGCGATAAAAATAACTCAACCATGTGACTGAATTGTGCTTAGAAGATAATGGAAAAAAAATCAACAATTCACGTTATTTTTAAGTAGGGCACAAAAAACAGAATCATCCATGGTATCTGGACACCAAATCAGACTTAATCGAATTTTAAGAAAAGGCAAAATGCTTTGCATCCCAATGGACCACGGTATTTCAAACGGACCTATTGAGGGTCTTGAAGACCCCGTATCAACAATTTACAATTGTGAAGGACATGGACTAACAAGTATAATTATCAACAAAGGAATTATCAAAGCACTGCCAAGACCAACTAAGGTAGGAGTTTTAGTCCATTTTTCAAGTAGTACTGCATTATCGATGTCACCAAATCGTAAAATGCTGACTGGGACAGTTAAAGAAGCAGTACGTCTTGGAGCAGATGGAGTGTCTTTACACATCAACATTGGTGGAAAAGAAGAGCCAGAAATGTTAGAGCAGCTAGGCATGACTGCAGAGCAATGCCACAAATGGAACATGCCACTTTTGGCAATGATGTATCCAAGAGGAGAGAATGTAAAAGATCCACATGACCCAGAAATTGTCGGACATGTTGCAAGAATTGGTGCAGAATGTGGAGCAGATATTGTTAAAACAGTATACACAGGAGATGTTGATTCATTTTCTAAGATTGTGAAGAGTACACCAGTTCCAATTGTAATTGCAGGAGGACCTAAAGCAAAAACAGATTTAGATATTTTACAAATGACAGAAGATGCAATTACAGCAGGTGCAAAAGGTGTAACTTATGGAAGAAATATTTTCGCACACAAAACTCCAGAAAAAATGGTTGAAGCATTAGCATCTATTATTTTCAAAAAAGAGTCCGCAAAGGAAGCAATGAAAAAAATTGAGTAAAACACGAGAACTTATCATATCCCCAAAGGTATCTCAAGGGCAATTACCCAAGTTCCTTCAGCAATTAAAAGAAGAAGGAATCAACATGGTCTACCTTGACCCAAAAAAGATGGGTAAAACAAAGTCAAATTTAGATACAATTTTTCCATCACCAAATGCAAAACATGTCGTAATTGAAAAAGAAACCATCAAAAAACAAAAAGGCAAAAAAATTGGAAGAAAATTCAAAATACTTTCAAATGAAGACATTGAAAATGTTCTCAACATTGCAAAAAAAGGCCTAGATTTTGTAATTGTAGAAGTAAAAGACTGGAAAATTATCCCTCTTGAGAACATCATTGCCAAACTTCATAAAATTCATACCAAAATTTACGCAATTGCACGAACACCTGAAGAAGTAAGAAAGATGTTTTCAATCTTAGAGGTAGGAGTAGACGGAGTTATTTTCAGCACCTCTTCAATTGGCGAAGTCAGAGAGGTCATGATATACTTGGGCAGTAAGAGTTTTGATTTGAAGAAGGGAAAAATAATTGAGATCAAAGAAGTAGGAGACGGTGAACGTGTTTGTGTAGATACTGCTTCCATGCTTCACAAAGGAGAAGGAATGCTGATTGGAAGTAGATCAAACTTTTTGTTTTTGGTTCATAATGAATCAGTTGGATCCTCCTTTACATCACCAAGACCTTTCAGAGTAAACGCAGGAGCAGTTCATTGCTATACTTTATCTCCAGACGGAACAACTAGTTACCTTTCAGAAGTAGAAACAGGTTCTGAAGTATTAATCATAAACTCAAAAGGCAAGGCAAGAAGAGCAACTGTAGGTCGTTCTAAAATCGAAAGACGGCCAATGTTAATGATCAAAGCATCAGTGGATGGCGAAATAGGAGGAATCATTGCACAAGATGCCGAAACAATTCGTTTTGTGAAACCTACAGGGCAACTAGTTTCAGTAACTCATCTGAAAAAAGGAGATACAGTTATGGTCTATTCAAAAGCAGCTACTGGAAGACATTTTGGAATGGAAGTCTCAGATGAATATATTTTAGAAAAATAATCAACATGAAATACAAAACTTGTGTATCCATTGCAGAAACAAACCCGAAGAAATTAAAACAAATCCTAAAGACAGGTCTAAAAAAATCTGATTTTGTCGAACTAAGATTTGATTTTTTAAAACCTGAACAGATACCTTTTGTTCTCCAAAATACAAGAAAAGATCTAAAAAAGGTTGTTTGTACCTTACGTCCCAAAACAGAAGGAGGGAAATTTAGTGGAAATGAAAAAGAAAGAATATCTATTCTGAAATTAATTGCAGAATACAATCCGTTTTTACTTGATGTGGAATTCAGTACAATAAAGAAAAATAAAGAATTAGCAAAATATCTAAAAGCAACTAAAACAAATCTTCTAATTTCTGAGCACGATTTTAAAAAAACTCCCAAACTTTCAGAATTAAAGTCAAAAATGAATCAAATGAGTAAATTTTCACCCAATATCAAAA
Source organism: Nitrososphaeraceae archaeon (assembly GCA_025922755.1). Taxonomy (GTDB): domain Archaea; phylum Thermoproteota; class Nitrososphaeria; order Nitrososphaerales; family Nitrosopumilaceae; genus Nitrosomaritimum. The sequence continues at coordinate 5,598 of JAICHE010000018.1, read as the reverse complement.
TAGTAACAACTGCCAAATCAACTGATGACACCACAAGAGTTTTGGAGTTATACAGTAAAAAAGGCAAAATCAATTTAATCGCATTTGCCATGGGAGATTCAGGTCGAATTTCAAGAATTTTGAGCCTATATCTAGGCAGTCCTTATACCTATGTGTCTCTGGGAAAACCCGTAGCTCCAGGACAATTTAGTGTGGATGAAGTTAAGAGAATTATTCAATTAAAAAATTAACAATTATGAATTTTTCATATCAGAATACAATTCTTCACAACAAAAAGTTGAGAGTTTAAATGATTCATGTTAATCAAAAGAAAACATGTCAAAAACATTTGCAGTTATTGGAGACCCAATTGATCATTCCTTATCTCCAAATATTCATAGTGCCGCATTTAGAGAACTGAATTTAGAATGCTCTTACATCGCATATAGAATTCCAAAGGGAGAATTGAAAGATGGAATCGATGCATTAAAAAAAATAAAAATTGCAGGATTTAATGTTACAATTCCTCATAAAGTAGAGATGATGAAATATTTGGACAAGATTGACGAGTCCTGCAGTCTAATAGGTGCAGTAAACACAGTTACAAATAACGACGGAGTGCTAAAAGGATACAACACCGACATGGATGGTTTTTTAGATCCTTTCAAAAAAAGAAATTTAACAATTAAAAATTCTAAAGTTTTGTTAATCGGTGCTGGCGGAGCTGCAAGAGCAATCGTAGCAGGGTTTGCAAAGGAGCATGTCAAACACATCACAATAGCAAATCGAACACTAGAGAATGCAAACAACTTGGCACAATTTGCAAATAAAATTGGGCTCGAAGCAGATACTATTGAGCTTCAAAATGCGGGAAACAGATTAGAGAATTATAATATCATTGTAAACGCCACATCGATTGGATTGAAAAATGAGTCTAGTCCGATTTCATTAGAATCAATAAAGCCAAAAACAGTTGTTTATGACATTGTATACATGCCAATGAACACAGATTTTATAAAAAAAGCAAAGCAAAAAGAGGCCACCATAATTTATGGCTATGAGATGCTTTTAGGTCAGGCTGTAAGAGCCTTTGAGATTTGGCACGGGATGGAAGCACCTTATAATGCCATGAAAAAAGCTCTCTTGGGAGGAGTATAATGGTAAAAGCAGGAGCAGTAGTTCATGGTGCAGTATCACTAGTAAATGCAATAGCAAACAAAAAAGGGGCAACATTAGGAATTTCACTTTCCGTAGAGGCCACAGTAGAAACCACACCAGGAAAAGGAATTACAATTCTATCGAAAAACAAGACCCTTAGTTCCAGATTAATCAACAAAACAATTGAGAAAATTTTGACAAAAAAAGATTTGGAAGAAAATAAAATAATTGTAAATTTAGAATCAGAGATACCAACAGGTTACGGATTAAAAAGCTCAAGTGCAATTTCTTCAGCAGTAGCACTAGCATGTGCAAAAATATTCAAACCAAACATGACGGACCAGCAAATACTCCTTGCAGGAGTAGATGCATCAATAGAATCCAAAGTGAGTATCACAGGAGCATATGATGATGCGTGTTCTTGTTATTTCGGAGGATTCAATGTAACTGATAATGCAAAGAAAAAAATCATTCATTCTGAAAAAATCCCTTCTAATTTAGTAGCAGTGATCTTTATTCCAAAAAATAGAAAACGTGGAAATGTAAAAAATTTGAAAATGTTATCTTCAGTATTTGATAATGCATGGAAGTTAGCTAAAAACTCAAACTATTGGGAAGCGATGATAATTAACGGATTAGCAACATCAACTATTCTTAATTCAGATCCAAAGATCATTACTGATCTTCTAGAAAAGGGAGCTCTTGGAGCATCGGTATCTGGAAATGGCCCAGCCATTGCAGCAATTGTAAAAAAAGGAAATGAATCAGGAGTTAAGAAAGTTTTTTCCTCTTTAGAAGGAAACATAATCGTATCCAAAGTAAACAATAAGAAAGCTGAAGCATATGAGTTGTAGAATAGAAAAATCAAGACTTTCGGGTAATTTGATTTGTCCACCAAACAAGAGTTATACTCATAGAGCAATTTTTCTGGCATCCCTGGCTGGAAATGGAAGCAAAGTTGAAAATGTGTTGTTTTCTGCAGACACTAATGCAACATTAGATGCCTGTAGAAATTTTGGTGCGCAGTTGGAGAAAGAAGACTCGACAATAATTGTCAAAAAATCCATTGGAGAGGGCATATTTGTGCCTAAAATCAATGCAGAAAATTCTGGGACAACTATCAGGATAGCGGCAGGAATCGCGAGTTTGTTTCCAAAACAAACAACTTTGACCGGAGATTCAAGCCTACAAACTAGACCAATGCAACCATTACTAGATGCCTTAGAAAGCATGGGTGCAAAATGTTCATCAACAGATGGCAAACCTCCAATTGAAATTACAGGAAAAATTTCTGGAGGAGAAGTTACAATACCAGGAAGTTTTTCTAGCCAATTTGTTTCGGCATTGTTAATCAGTGCACCCTTAACTGAGAAGGGAGTAAGCTTGTCAATAGAAGGTAATTTAGTTTCAAAGCCATACCTTGATGCAACTATTGCAACAATGAGAAAGTTTGGGGTTACTGTTCAGACTTTAATTCCTTACAAAAGATACCATATCGCCCCTCAAATTTACAAACCATCGACTTTTACTGTTCCTATCGACTTTTCAAGTCTTGCCTTACTATTATCGGCAGCAGTACTTTGTGGAGAAAATTTTGAAGTTCAAGGCAACATTGGAAATTTGCCTCAAGGAGACGAGGTTTTTATCGACATCATTGAACAACTTGGAATTAAAGTAACAATCCAAAATGATAAAATAAAAATTGAATCACCTGAAAAATTAACTGGAGGTAGATTTGATCTTAGCAATTCGCCAGATTTACTTCCACCGTTAGCTATTCTAGCTTTGAAGGCATCTGAATCAATTGAAATTGTTAACGTAAAGCATGCAAGACTAAAAGAGACAGACAGAATTAAAATTGTTGCCAGAGAACTATCAAAACTCGGAGTGAAGGTGGAGGAAAAAGAAGACGGTTTGATTTTGTTTGCACCAGAAAAACTTAATGGAGCAACTTTGAATTCAGAAAATGATCACAGATTATTCATGTCGTTTTGTATTGCAGGAATGTATGTAGGTAATTGCACGGTAACTGATCCTGAATCAGTCAAAGTATCCTATCCTGATTTTGTCGAGGAAATGAAGAAAATAGGTGCCAAAATATTCGATTCGTAATTTTTCGATATCAAAAAAATATTCTAAAAAGATCAAAAGGCGCGACCCTGTATAGAGTGAAAAGCTTTCTCCTCACCCAGTACGCCTTTGCGTAAATAACATGTATTTTTCGCAGGGCCGCGCAAATCAGTTAGTAAAATTTGCGCTTTTCATCATTATTATTATATGTTATAATGATATTTAAGATTTATTTGAAATTATTTGATAAACTACCACTTTAATATGTAATTTTTATGCACACCTAAAAAATATTTTCAAGATCACTAGGAGATCATTAGAATTTTTAAATATTTTTCAAATGAGGAATTATAAGCACGATTATACAATCCTAGAATAATGCCAGGAAGCTCTATTGGACAAAGATTAGTCCTTACAAGTTTTGGAGAAAGTCACGGAAAATCCATTGGTGCAGTCTTGGATGGATGTCCAGCAGGATTGGAAATTGATGAAAAAGAAATTCAGAAAATGTTAGACTATAGAAAACCAGGAACTTCCCTCATCACTACTCAAAGAAAAGAGGGGGACAAGGTAGAGATTATCTCCGGGGTTTTTAGAGGATATACAACAGGAGCCCCAATTACAATGGTAATTTGGAATAATGATCAAAAATCAAAAGATTATGAAAATTTGAAAACAAAACTCAGACCAGGGCATTCAGATTATCCTGCGATGGTAAAGTATAATCATTTTAACGATTATCGTGGAGGGGGAAGATTCTCAGGTAGGCTAACTGCAACTCATGTTATGGGAGGAGTAATTGCTAGAAAATTAATCAAGGTAACTTTAGGAATTGAAACCAACTCATACACATCCCAAATTGGTAAAACCAAAATGAAAAAAGAATTCAACACCAAAATGGCAAAGTCCATTTATAAAAATGATGTAAGATGCCCAGATGAAAGTACAGCTAAGAAAATGAAGGAATCAATTCTCAGTGCAAAGAAAAAAGGAGATTCTTTAGGAGGAATAATAGAATCAATAACAACCAATGTGCCAGTAGGATTAGGAGAACCAATTTTCAGCTCTTTAGAATCAGACCTGAGTAAAGCAATTTTCTCAATACCCTCTGTGAAGGGAATTGAGTTTGGTTCAGGATTTCATGGGTCAGAGTTATTTGGTTCTGAAAATAATGATCTGTACATAGTAAAAAATGGAAAAATAATTACAAAAACAAACAACTCAGGAGGAATACTGGGAGGAATATCAAATGGAATGCCAATAACTATGAGAATAGCTTTCAAACCAGCTTCATCAATTGCTAAAAAACAAAGCACTGTAGATATTAAAACAAAAAAGAGCGCAATATTACAAGTTCAAGGAAGACACGACCCTTGTGTCGTTCCAAGAGCTCCGCCCGTAGTAGATTCTCTTGTAGCGTTAACAATTGCAGATCATGCGTTATTAGCAGGTCAAATCAAACCTGTATTGTAAAAAATGGCAGAAATAAACGAACTTCGCAGTGAGATGGACGAGATTACCATCGAGATGATAAAGATGTTAAAGACCAGAACAGACATTGCAAAAAAAATTGGAGAAATTAAAAAAAATATTGGAAAAGGTGTAACAGATGAATCAAGAGAAGATAATCTAAGAGCCAAAATTATTTCTTTATGTGACGAATTAAATTTTGACGAAACTATTGCTACAAAATTTTTAAATTTTCTTTTAAATGAATCAATCAAAGTACAATCGAGTAACAAGCAAACACATCTTTCAATTTTTCTCAAAGCAAAATCAATGGAGCAAGAAGGTAAGAAAATAATTCACATGGAGGTAGGAGAGCCAGACTTTTTGCCTCCAGCCATTACCAAACAAGCACTTGGAGAAGTATACGATAAAGGATTTTTAAAATATGGTCAAGCTAAAGGGATTCCACAGTTTAGAGAAGCACTAGCCAAATACGTTTCAAAAAATTTCAAAGTGAATGTAAATCAAGAAAACATTATGGTTACCCCGGGTGCAAGATTTGGAATCTTTACTGCAATCAATACACTTCTTAATCCAGGAGATGAACTAATTGTTATTGAACCTGCCTGGCCTGCATACAAAGATTGTGCACTAAACTCAGGAGTAAAGGTAAGAACAATCAACACTACATTTGAAAGTAAATGGGAACCATCAATTGAACAAATTGAGCAAACTATAAACTCCAATACTAGGATGATTGCTTTGAATTACCCAAATAATCCAACTGGAAAAATACTTCCTGAAAAAGTGCAAGATAAGATTGTATGGGTATAAAGACAGTTGATCAGACGATATCCAACTATAGTTCAGATGAACAATAATGAAGACCTTTTCCTGCCCATTGCGTGACAAGAGAAAAAATATCGGTAAGTTGGGAAATAT
>JAICHE010000017.1 GCA_025922755.1 Nitrososphaeraceae archaeon | reverse complement strand
TCTTTCTTCTGGGAATATGTGAAAATCTTCACGTGGACGTGATGTTACGGCTTCTAAATCCACTATAATATTATCAGATTCAGCCTGATCTTCAAAATCAATTGCAAATGCTTGAGACGAATAATAAATATCTCTGAGGGTAGAGGATTTTTTTTCATTGGTTAATCTATTTGCAAAAAATGCAAGCCACATCAATTGAGTAAAGGACCTTAGCTGAGAAGTATTTCTAGAGCTTCTTAATGCCGTTGAATTTCCTAAAATGTATTGTCGTAGTTTTTTATCATAAACTATGTTACTTACAGATCTGCTAGGTATTGAGAATTTAGGGAATTGACCATTGTCAAGATCATCATAAATTTTTGCGCCGTGGCTCTTTAGCATTTCAAGAATATTTTTTTGCTTTTCAGTGGCCTTTTTCTGTAAAGCTGCTACTTTTTTATCAGATTTTTTACTCATTTTCTATCGGTTTCTCCTCTTGTAATATTTTTTGTATATTTGGTTCTTTTTTCTTTCCTGCCAGTTCAGTGCAGAACTGAGCAATTAATGGAATGTATTTTGCATACAGATTTGCTCTCTTTTTTGCAGCCTCTGCCTGACCCTTCTTATTCATGAAGACAGAAAGTTTTCTTGCAATAAACTGAATTGCCAGTTTCAATTCCTTTTCTATTTCTTGTCTATCTGCAACATTTTCTTTTCCAACAGTCTTGTATGGAATTCTTGTAGAGCAAATGTGTGACACGATAACTAATGGAGGATCACCTTTAGCCTTGTACCTACTCCAATCAATGTCATTTACAACCTTTAACACAACGTCACTTCCTTCATCATACAACAATGGAATTCTATTTGCATACCTGTAGACCTTGATTCCTCTTGTTGAAATATCGCCCCCATAAGCTATTCCCATTTCCACAATGAATGGGAACCCAGAGTAGGCTGAAGCATTTCTTTGAATAACTGCAAGGAAATCAGGATTGAAAAATTTTCTCATTCCTTTCTCTAGAGGTTCTTCTCCCAAGGGAGCAAGGCAACTAGGATCAGGAGACATGAAATCATCGAATTTTTGCAAGGCATCACTGAGTTGTACCAGTTCTTGGTTAGTCATGGATCCGATGCGTTTTTCAGGCTTGAATCCGGCAAATTCTGCAAATTTTACTGCAGTTGTTGGACCTACTCTTTGAAACCTCTTATTCAAAAATGAAGTCAATGTTTCACCTTGAACAGTATTTGTTAGTTGTCTATAGTATTGGCTCTCCGGATCCATATCAACTGATTTAGATTGAGAATCACCAAAATCCCAATAAAATAATTTTTTATTTGGTACATCAATGTCTTCAATTCTAATTTTACTTAGTTTATCAAAATCCATTTTTAGAAATGACATCAATGCAATTACAACTCTCACTTGTCTTGAAAGATTTTTCCAACGACTTTTAGCTTTTGCCATTATTGCAGTAAAACTAAGATTCTTTTTTGATAGTCCCAAGTCTTTTCTAACTTTTTCAATCATTGCATCATCAATAGTTGGAATTTCAAATTGTGATTCAACAATCATTCGTCTAATTGTTTCAACGTCAATTCCATAGGGATGTGGTCGAATGATGGTTGGAGGTTTTGGCATTGTTTTAATTATTCTTGGATAATGGTACTTCTCTCCTTTTGGATCATCAAAGGTGATTGTTGCATATGGAGTGATAAGAGATGTTTGATAAACATAATCTCTTATTTTTGCACCTGCTTTGGAGTAATCACCTTCCAAAAAGATACTTACTGACAAACCTTGTTTTGAAACTTCTTTTGTTTTGTGTTTCAAAATAACAGGTTTGTTTTTTTGAATATCTAATAGCATTTCATATTCTTCAGAAGTTTTTCCATCAGTCGAACTTTTTACAGTTACTGGCTTGTTTGTTGTTATTTGTCCATACAAAATTGCCATTGTGGCACCTAGTCCAAACATTCCTCTTGCTTGTTTTAATCCAAACTTTGAACCATAAAGAACAGTACCAAATGCTAAAGGGACATGTTTTGATTCAATTCCAGGACCATTGTCCTTAACAGTTAGAATATAGGGTTTAGGATCTGGTTTGTCAGGATCTACTGCCTTGATAGCCAAGTGAATGTCTGGAAGAATACCCTTTTGATCACAGGCATCAAGCCCGTTTTCGACAAATTCTCTTACTGCTGTGTATAAGGATCTAGTAGGGTTACTAAAGCCAGCAAGATCTCTATTTCTATAAAAGAACTCACTGGGTGAGATTTGGTTGAATTTTTCTTTAATCGAAGACATTTTGATCTTCCCATAGCTTCATTCTTTCTTCTTTTACTTTTCTGTTGGCAGTTTCTAATTTGTTGTAAACTGCTCCATGCATACTTCCACTAGAAATCGAGGAAATTGCATCTACTGCCAAACGTAGTTTGTTGGTATCACCAATTATTGAAACGGTCTTTCCATATACGGAGATTAAAGTTCCAGTTAAATTTTCCATATTCCGTCTGGCCTTACCACTTTCTCCAATTAATCTCCCTTTAATTCTTTCAATATTTGAAGTAGATTTTCCTCCAAATTCACGTAAATCAATAACATGTAAAGCATTTTCACCTTTAATCAAAGTGAGTGCATTTTCTGGAGAAAAACCTCTACTGATTGCAGTTACAATTTCCATTGCTTTGAATGGTTGAATTTTTTCAACATCATCATTGGACCGTATCCAAACTTCTCCAGTACTTCCGTCAATATCCAAAGTAACATGACAAATTTCTTCAATTTTAGATTTGACGCTTCCCGATTTGCCAATCAATACCGCAATTCGATCATTTGGAATTCTAATTAATTTCTCAAAACTCATGATATTATTTCCTCTAGGATTTCTTCTGGATCATTAACATCAATGCCACGTTTAGAAAAGAATCGGTTTATGTTATTAATATCTCTTTTAAGAAATTCTTGGGAATTGGGATGTCTAATATCAACTGCCGAACCAAGATCAAAAAGAACCAGCCCATTTTTGGTTTTGAAAATATTATATTCTGAATAATCACCATGAACCAAATTTGCCAATTGATACAAATTCTTAATTATTGTAATGGCTTGTAAGTAGTCTTTTTCATCAACTTCGGATTCTAACAATAATTTTGCTGGGGCACCGCCCTCACCCACAAATTCCATAACAAGAACATTATTTGTAACATAAACAGGCCTAGGAACAGGGATTCCACAATCATAGCATTGAGATAGGTTTCTGAATTCTTTTTTTGCCCAGAGATAGACAAGATTTTTTGTGCCTTTTTTTAGTCTTGAAAATCTTGGATCACCTAGGATATAGGGCTCTCTTTTTTTAAAATTTGATGTACTTACAAGATAGATTTTCAGTGCAACATTTTCTTGTATTTCATCAACTGCCCAAAATAAAACAGACTCTTTTCCTGCACTAACGGGGCCATTAACATATGAGAGGATATGATCAGTGATTAATTTGTAAAGTGTCATAACAGTTGGTTTGTCTAAAACTTCATTGACAACCTTGCCTTTCTTAAAACCGTCCGGAAGTGTTTTTTTTCTTGACTTGGAAAATATTTTTGCATCAAGCTTTGATTCTAGTTTTCGGCTAATGTCTTCTGGCAACGATTTAATTTGCCATCACCATATAAAATTGATTTCCTTTTTTAGTTTATTAAAACAAATTATCGTTTAAGGTATTATTTGAAATTACATTTTGAAAACAATGAGAAATGGAACACCGCCGATTTTTTTTACACCATTTTCATTTCCAACACCCAATTCCAATGAAAGAGAAATTGTTTTTTTTCCAACCATATTGATAATTGAAGCATTTTTTAGAAGAGTTCGAGCTTCTTCGTGTTCAACTAATTTTTCACCATAATAGCTTTCACTAATGGTCATGTTTAGTTCATTTTCTACAATTTTTTTTCCAAGTAGTTCAGCATCGCAGATGTTTAACATCAGATTTTTTTGATAGTCGGTAGTTTTAATTGAGAATTGCATTATGCATACTTGCCTTTTAGAGTTGATTTGGCTCCACAAGCTTCACAAATTAAAAATGAAATTCTGTTTTCTTTGACAATTTTGGTATCTGGACTCTTGCAGGTAGGACATTCAAGATAATCTTTAACATAAATTTGAAAGAGACGTGTAAAGTCTTCTGGAGCCCTTTTTCCAACGAACATGGCTTTGTCTCCAAGTCTTTCTGCCGGAACCGCAAATTCTTTTGAGAGGTATTGTAATACTTTATCAGGATCTCTTCGCAAAACCTTTGGAAATTCTGAGAAATTACGCAGGTAAGTCTTTTGACCTTCCCACATCACATCGACTACTGGTAATTCAAATCTAGCAGTGGTTTCCTTTGTATCACCAATTTTATCTTGGATACGTTTGAGTAATTTTTCGTACTCTGCCTTAGTCATGTACTAATTTTGCATGACCAGCCCTATATGGGTTTTTGAAAAAGAAGGTTCGTGTGGATTTGTAAAGATTATTCCATTTTTCCTATTCGGAAAACGTTAGTTCCACATTCTGGACATGTGCCTTTTACAGCTGGTCGTCCATTCTTTAGTTTAGTTTCTTTAGGATTTTTTATTTCCCTTTTAGCTCTGCATTTTACGCAATATGCTTCTACCATTCTAAAACAAACTCAAACTTGGTTGTATTTAGGCAGAGGCTGTGAAAATTATTTAACTACAGGCTAGATAGGTGTAAATTTTTCACCCGTTTAGGAAAGAGAAATTATAAAAAAATGCAAAAAATAATGAAAAATCTTTATTATTTCTGATAATGATTACCAATCTTATTATTTTTTTTAATTTTTTAAATGTAGAATATAATATCTATAAAAATTACCAGTTATAAACACCCTAATTGTAAAATCCTCAAAATGGCATCAAAAAAAGGGGTTGCAGTAACTATCATAATTTTAGCTGCAATTACAGCAGCTAGTTTTCTTTTGTGGATGATCCCCCAAGAAAACCAAATATCATTTGTAATATCAGATCATGAAAATTATCTGGACGGTGTAAAAGAAATCCGCTCCATCATGGATGACACCATAACCACAGAATTTCAAAATCTAAAAGACGAATCAATATCTCCAGGCGAGTACATACAGATAGCAGATGTTACATCATCACAAGTCACCTCTAAGATAAGTGAATTTGTAACATCAAAACCACCGACTGAATGGCAAGAAAGCTACATTAGCTATATGGATTCTTTGAAAAACTTCAACTCCTATGTTACTGAGACTAAAGTTTATGCTAACTTGGTAAAAGAGGGTAAAACCGACCAATTTGCAGAAACATTAGAAAAAATCAATTCCCTCAAAACAGAATCAGAGAGGTTAGCCGAATTATCAGATAATTCTCGGCCAAAGTAGGCTCAAGACCGAATTATAATATTTTGAGTAGTTGGAAATCGTTAAAAAGCAATTCTGTAATTATATAAAGAATGTCTCAAAACTCCAACAAAGTTGAGAAAGATGTTAGTGCATCTACATCCAACAAGCTTTTGGTAATCTGTATTGACAGAGACAACGATGTTGGAGAAAAAGCAGGAATAATTACACCTGTAATTGGAAGAGATGCATGCATTGAAGCAGCACAGAGATTAGCTTTGGAGGACCCAGAAGATGCAGATTCGAATTCCATTTTTGCTGCAATTAAGACTTATGAAGATTTAATCAGCAAAGGTTACCAAGCCGAAGTCATAACGATTGCCGGAGTTAAGAGTAGAGGAGTTCAAGCCGATGAAAAAATACTTGAAGAGGCAAAAAAGGTCTTAGAAGTATTTCCTGCAAACGGTGCTGTAATTGTTTCAGATGGAGAAGATGATGAAAGTGTTATTCCAGTAATCCAAAACATCCTTCCAGTAATCTCAGTTCAGCGAGTAGTAATGAAAGTAAGTAGAAGTGTAGAGTATTCTTATGCAGTTTTTGGAAAATATCTAAAGATGATTGCATATGATTCAAAATATTCAAAATTTTTCCTTGGAGTTCCAGGAATTCTTTTGTTGATAGGAGGAGTTGCAACAGTATTTGGGTATACTGCAGAAATCACAGCTGTACTAGTTAGTATTCTTGGTGGCGCCTTTATGATAAGAGCATTTGATATTGATAGAGCTTGGTCAAATTGGGCAAAACCAACACCGATGGGCTTTATTCGAATCTTCACCATGGTTGCTGGAATATTGTTGATGTTATCATCAGTACCGGCTGGAATAAATGCAATAGATGAAAATATTTTAGAATCAGAAACAGAAATTCTTTCAATCTTTTCAAACAAGGTAATTATCGGACAGTTTGTTTCTGGAGCATTGCCTATCTTGTGGATTGGTCTTGGTGCAATATTTTCAGGAATTTTACTTAGTAATTGGATGGGAGGAGTACCACGGCAAATTAGTGATATTCTAAGAATAGTTGTTCTAGTTGCATTGTATCCTACGGTGTATCAGTTTACAAATATCATGATCAACGAAGAAAGTTCATTCACATTGATTCCTCCACTATTAGGAGGCCTTGCTGCTACCCTGATTTCAGCCACAATACTATTCAAAAAATACAGAAGACACAAGAATCAAGAAATGATTTCAGATTAAGTTCAAGAATAACCACATTTAGTCAAAATTTCTAAAAAACACTGATATTTTCAACTCTGCAATAACAATCAGAGATGATTTAGATGAACAAGGTCAAAGATACCGTTTTTCAATTATCTGGCTTGTACAAGATTTATTCAAAAAAACTGGAAAACGACATTAGGCAAGGAGATATTCCAAACCATGTTGCATTGATTTTAGATGGTAACAGAAGGTGGGCAAAAAGGCACCTTGCTATGACAAAGGCCGGTCATTGGAAGGGTGCAGATGCCGTTGAAAATCTTCTGGACTGGTGTGAGCAGCTAGATATCAAAATAATTACCTTGTATGCACTTTCTGCAGAAAATCTCAATAGAAAAGATGACGAATTAGAATACTTGTACGAACTAATTCGGATGAGACTGGAGAAATTATACAATGATCCTAGAATTCACAAAAATAAGATGAGGGTAGTCGGTATTGGAAGAATCGAGCTACTCCCCGAATCTATCAAAAAAGTTCTTAAAAAATTAGATGAGGCAACAAAGGGATATGACAATCACTTTCTCAATATTGCTTTGGCATATGGAGGACAGTTTGAACTAGTTGATGCAGTAAAAAAAATTGGCGAGAAGATCAAAGAAGGTTCCCTTGATGTTAATGACATAGATAGAGAAGAGATCGAATCTAATTTGTACACATCATATTTGCCACAATCCTCACCAGACATGATTCTTAGAACCTCAGGAGAAAAAAGACTAAGTGGGTTTTTGATGTGGCAGAGCGCATACAGTGAATTGGTTTTTATGGACATATTTTGGCCAGAGTTTAGGAAAATAGATTTGATGAGAGCAATCAGAACATTTCAAGAAAGAAAAAGAAGAATGGGAAAATGATAGAAGAGACTTCAGCAGGAATAGTTTTGTTCCGTAGAGAAAATGATAAAATTTTATTTTTATTGCTGCACTATCCTTCTGGTCACTGGGATTTTGTAAAGGGAAAAATGGAAAAAGGAGAAACACCACACGAAACTGCAATTAGAGAAACAAGAGAAGAGACTGGAATTACTGATGTCACATTCTTAGATAACTTTGAAGAGTGGATTCAATATAATTTTCAATTTGAGGGCGAGCTTGTAAACAAAAAAGTTGTTTTCTTTTTGGCAGAAACAAAATCAAAGAATGTGGAAATTTCTCACGAGCACTTGGATTACACTTGGATGGACTATCTTACTGCAATGGAGAAGACTACATTTGATAATGCAAAGACTGTTCTATCAAAATCATATGCATTACTTTCCAAGACTTTGTAATTGCATTTCTTTTGCAACTTTAACTGGGTCTTTTGAATTTAGAATGGTTCTTCCAACAATCAGGTAATCGGTGCCAGACTCTAGCACTTCGTTTACCTTTCCGCCCTGAGTGCCCACCCCCGGGGAATAAATATCGAGTTTTTTTCCTGCCTGCTTTTTGCAGTATGAGATAATTTGAGGAAATGTTGCGCCTGCCACTATCCCATCAGCCTTGGATTCTAGGGCCCAGTTTAGAAATAACTGGTAGAGTTGCTGCTTTTTGCCCATTTTGACCTCCATGTCATAGGATAATTTAGCTTCAGGGGCACTCATGTGGCAGAGTGTAATTACACCCTTTTCTTTTTTGTGAGATGATTTTACAAGATTTTTCAAGCTGTCAAGACCCATAATCGGATTTGCAATAACTGCATCAAACCCGAGTTCCCATAATTTTTCAGTTGTTACTCGATTTGTGTTGCCAATATCGTTTAGTTTAATGTCAGCAATTGTTTGCAATCCAAAATTGTGAGCAGTTTTTGTAATTTTTGAGATTTGTTTTGCACTTAATGGTAACAGCAAATGGAAATTTAGTTTGATTGCGCAAAGATATGGATTTAATTTCTTTATGTTCTGAATTGTTTTTGTTTCTAAATTTGTTACAGAATAATCATAATCGTTGGCAAGAATTACTTTGCCATTGGTTTTTGATAATTTTGAAATCCTAGTTTTGAAGGTGGCCATAGTCTACAAGTGGGTGAGTGTCTTTGAGCTTTATAATTTTCACATAAGAATATCCATGTTCTGACGGAGTGTTTACAAATGAAGGCTCTGAGTTGTTGTTTGTAAATTTTAAGAATGGTTTTTGTGGATCTTTATCAAGAACTACATGACAAAAGTATGATGTTCCTTCCTCTGTAAAGTTCATGAATACACCAACTAGCCATTTATCATTATGTGGAAATAAGAATAATGGGAAGGGACTTTCTTCAAAACCATAAGTTAGTTTTGCAAGACTTGACAAATCTTCAAGCTCAATTGGTTGGTATCTGTCAGGTGTTCCATTACCAGGTCTTAGTGTATCAGGTAATGATTTTATCCTAACAATTGGAGAATAGAGTTTGCTTGCATCAGAAGTAGAATTTACAATCTCTGTGTGTTCATTGTCTCCTTTTAGTGCATAGCAAAGATAATGACCTTGATTTTCAAGTGGCGTATAGTATACAATTGGTTTTTCTTTTAGTATATCCATTTGGACTGAAAGAATTTTTCTTCCTTCATGTTCATGCAAGAAAGAAATTCGTGGTGCACGCTCAAGAGCGCAAACGAGCCTGGAGAATTCTAAAGTAGATGAGACTTGAATGTAACGAGGTAATTTATCCACGTAAGTTAATTGAACAATACTAAATTAAACTTAACCAAAATTTTTCAGGCTATCTTCTATCAATGACATCATTGATTGCTGGACCTGTTCCAATGATTGTAACAGGCGTGTTTAGTTTATCTTCAATATTTTTTATGAAAGACTTTGCCTCTTCAGATATTTCATCAAACGATGTTTTTCCTGCACACTCTGGAAAGAGAACATCTAGTTTTGTAATTGAGATTTGCGTTGCACTATTGAGCATGATTGCACGCCTAGCTAAATCAAAATCAAAATCAGCTGCACGTCTTTGCCTTCCAGTAACTGTCCCAAATTCTGACCAGCCTTTGTTTTGTGCTTCTTCTAGTGAAAGCTCATTTGCAAGAGGACCTGTGCCTACTCTAGTAACATAAGACTTGAAAACCACAATTACTTCATCGACATTTTTAGGCCCAAGCCCAATGTCTGCACAAATTCCAGAAGCAGTGACATCCTTTGAGGTAACAAATGGGTATGTTCCATGCCATAAAGATAGAAACGTCCCTTGTGTTCCCTCAACTAACACATTTTGATTTGATTCAATTGCGGCGTTTACTTCAGCAGGAACATCGACAATTAGTGAGGCCAGAGACTCTTCATCTTTGGCCATCTTTAGAATCCTCATTGCCCTGTCTGCATTTGCAGGACCCGTGCCTGAGCCTGTGCTTCCAATTTTTTCTTTCAGTTCACCTTTGGAATCGCTTGTAAGGTGTTTTTGTTCAATTATTCCACAGTGCTTATCGACAAAAGACCTTCCTGCTGCCTCAAAATCATTTATCTCCTTTAGTAATACCTCTGGATTAATCACCACTCCAGGGCCAATCATAACTTTGGCATTTTTATTTAAAAATCCGCTTGGAAGCATTCGCACCTTGTAGACCTTATCGCCATCCCTAATGGTATGACCTGCATTTGGACCTGCTCCTCCACGAACTATTACAGCAGGATTGTCTTTTATTGCAAGATATGAAATAATTTTTCCTTTTCCTTCATCTCCAAAAAAGCCACCAACGACTACGGTAGACGTCACGTTTTTCAGCGCAAATCTCGTTTATTTAAGCTAAAGTGCTTGCATAGGATTTATTATTCAAATAGATTGCAGCTAACTTGTTGTCTGAACCAAATTATGCTGGAAACATAATAGTTGTTTTGGCAAACCTTCCAGACTTTCTTAGAACACCAATTTTGAAAAAGAGAATGATGGAATTTTTTGAAATGCCCGATCAAGAAAAAAAACAATTGATAAACAATGCCTTGGAGGCAGGTCCTGCAATTCCGTTTCCAAATTTTTCAAAATTGTTCAAGACTTGGTTGGAGATATTAACAACACTTTCAGAAGAACAAAGAACAGGTCTTTTTGCAGCATACATCAATGAGATCTCAGTCAGCCCTCAAAAATTAATTGCATTTAACTTGGATGGAATACTGGAAATTTTCTTGGAACTAGATTCCCAAAAACAAGAAATCATTTCACAATCTGTTCGAAACATAATCAATAGTTTTGATGATGAAACAAAAAGAAGATTGCTTGTTATTATTCCAGATAATGCACAGAAAAATCTAAAGATCTAAGCGTTAGGATTTTCGTCTGGTTTTCTATTGTCTTCATTTGAATAATCGACAACATCTCCTTCTGGAGTTAAAACACCAGCAAATATTTTCTCATGTTTTTTCAAAAGTTTTCTATGATCTGGCATAGACATGTCTAATCGCATCTCATTCATTACCATTACACGGTATTCTTTCCATTCGCCCCAACATTTGTTGCATACTGGGTATTTGCTTTGGATTGGGTCTAGTTCCTCATTCTCAGGAATGGAATTTTTGCATTTTGTGCATGCTAGACTCATGTATTGAGGCAATTTGAAACTCCTTTTATCTTTTATCGACCATGTAACATGCTAGAATTCTGCAAAAGTAAACCAAATTGTCATTGTCTGCCAAAAACAGATACATGATTTTTGGCACAAGTAATAATAGTTAACAAAGCAATATTGACGTATGAAGATAAAATGTCCAAAATGTGACAAAAATGCAGATTTGTCAATGGACTTTTCTTTTGTGACTTGTGAATTTTGTGAGTTGGATATGAGTTATGGAGAATATGTGAAATTTGTTGCACACAATGAGAAGACATATTCTGATATTCTTGGTGACTATGCAGGTAGTACTGAAGGAGAATCTGCAGGATCTTTGGATGAATGGGACTAAAACCTGAAAAAAAGGTCCATCATGTTAAAATAATTAGTTTGATGGATCTTTAAACATAATTGGAATTTTTACTAGAAAACATTCTGAATCTTGTCGGGTTTTTAGTTGGATTATCAATTGGAATTGTATCAATTATTGGTTTTAGAAATACAGGAAGCCCAACCTTATTTCGATTGGCAATTGCATTTTTCTCAATTAGCATAGGGTTTTTTGTAATTTGGGCAGGCTACATGGTAGAAGACTTTGTAACACAATCAGGTAGTCTTGAGAGATGGATACAAACACTTGGAATTGCAATTCAAACTGTTGGTTACTTTTTCATAGCGTTTTCACATAGCATCAAATCACTTTTTCCAAAATCCAAATACTTTAGATCAATTGGAATCTTTCCATTGTTTTTGGTATCATCAGTACAAATAGAACACATCTTTAGATCCGTTTCATTTATTCTGCTTGCATATGGAGCAATTGAAACCATCCTATCATATTTTGAAAACAGAAACAAGGGAGCAATATCTGTGGCAACCGGATTGTCGCTGTTAGCTTTGGGCGAGTTTGTTGGATGGTATTCATTTGTATTTCCAGAATCAATATTGTACTTTGCATCAATGATTATCAAAATCGGCGGACTGATTGCGCTGTTTATTCCGGTAAGCAAGGTACCCCTTACCAAAATCAAGTTTGATGAGAGTTTTGACTGATTTTTAGTTCAGGCTCAATTTTTGGGCGATTTTTGATTTGTCAAAATCTTTTATCTTTTTAGTATATTGGAAAATAGCATGCCACTATACTAGAAATTATTTAAAAAATACACAGAGAAAAAATGGCAGAATACCGCACGCATATGAAAATAATTGGAGACATACTTTCTACTACCAGAGATGATCTCCAAGATGAAGATGGTGCATCAGTTACTTACCTAATTAGAAAAGCCAACATCTCACATTCAAGAATTTCAAGAATTCTCAAGACACTTGTATCTCAGGGCTTACTTGAAAAAGTAGACTCACAAGGCTCAAACAAATACAAGATAAGTCAGTCAGGGCGAGAATTTTTACAAGCATACCATACATTTAGTGGCTTTGCAACTAATTTTGGTTTGACCATCTAATCCTCAATTTCTTCTATTTCATCTAGATCATCAT
>JAICHE010000016.1 GCA_025922755.1 Nitrososphaeraceae archaeon | reverse complement strand
GTCAAAAGGCAGTACAAAAAACAGAGGCTAAAGCTGAAAGAGAAGAAGTACGAGCAGAAGCAAAAGCTGAAAGAGAAGAAATCAAAACTCAGAAAAAAGAAGTTGAAGAGTTTGGAGACGATGTAGTAGTTACTTCGTCAAGTACAACAACCATATGTCATATACCACCAGGAAATCCTGGGAATAATCATACAATTACAATTGGAGAATCAGCATTAAGTGCACACTTAGGTCACGGAGATTTATTGAATGCATGTGACTATGAATCAGAATCTAATTCAAATGAAGAAGATATTAACGCAAATGAAAATGCCATAGAACAAATTAGAAAGCAAATCGAAAATTTACAAATTCAATTGCAAAAATTACTTGGATTATAAAATTAAAAAACAATACAAGTTAGCTTGAAATAAAATCAGACTTATTTTTTAAGACTAGCAAAATATTCTTCAGCTGCTTTTCGTAATCCTTCAGGAGTCATGTCGATTTTATGCGTAGCAATTGCCCACAGGTGTCCATAAGGATCCATTACAATCCCATATCTATCACCCCAAAATGCATCCATTATAGGCATTGTAATTATAGCCCCAGCATCAATTGCTTGTTTGAAAATTTTATCGGCATCTTCAACATAAAGGTGCAAAGTCACAGAGGTGCCCCCAACAGTGGTTGGAGATTTTATTCCCATGGAGGGAAATTCATCAGACATCATTACACGTGAATCTCCAATTTGAAACATAGAATGCAAAATTTTTCCATCAGGTGTTGGAAATGTGTAAATTTCTTTTGCATCAAAAGCTTTTTTGTAAAATTCAATGGCTTCTTTGGCATTGCTGACAACTATTGCCGGGGTAATGCTATGAAAACCATCAGGAATGGGTTTTACCATTAATTTTGTTAATTCAATCCATTAGATAAATCATATTTTTTGAAAACAAAAAGGATTTACATTATCATAATAATCAGTAAGTATGTCAGCATCACAAGGAGAGGAATCAGGCGATGCTTGGAAGGTTTACGTAGGCTCTCTTGCCAAATGGAAATTGGCCTTTGAATTATGGCAAAAGGCCGGAATTGAAGCAATGTCAAATTACAACAAGGCAGTAACAAGCGGAAAAATCAACAAAGAATTTCCAAAACAAATGACCGAGGTCATGAAAGATTCTTGGATGAAAACAGGTTTGGAGCAGATTTCTCAATTTCAAAAAGAATGGCAGAACATGATAAAGGCAAGCGGATTAGAATCCATGAAATATTATGATGACAATTGGGCAAAGTTTTGGAGCTCGATGGAGCCTGCAACGACATATGGCGAGGCCCTAAAACAATTTACGGATTCATGGCAAAGCATGTGGAAAAAATAAAAATTCGTAGACCTCTAAAGAGACTCTCTTATTTTAAGAACATTTTCTATAAAGGAAGAGCTTTCAACTTCAGGCTCTGTTGTAATATAGATAATGTGAGAATCGTTTAAAGGAAAAGTGAATCTTTTGACTTTTCCATATTCGGCCATTGCATATTTACCTCCTCCAATTCCCGAAGAAAACTGATTTCTGCTAAACCATGCATCAGTTACATGCTTTATTGATTTTTTTTGGTCTTCTTCTGATAGATAATTTTGTATTCCTTCTCTTTGACCGCCAAAAAGAACCTCTCCTTGATTGTCAAGAATGGTTACAAACCTCACCTTATCATCCAAATTCATAATGGAGTTGTAAAGGTTGTAAAAATCCTCACGATTTGACATCATGCAAATCTAAAACAAAATTACCAACTAAAATAGTTATTTATGATTTCAAAAGTGAGCTTTTACAAATATACGATTTTAAGCTCAACTTACTCATCTTTGTTTCCAAAGATACTCCCAAGAAATAAAATTCAAAACAAAATAAATGAAAATTTTAGTGCTATAATAAAATACGAATTTGGCTGTTTTAGCCCTTTATACGCATGATTTTGGTTTTATCCATTACAACCCAATATTCGACATTTTGGCCATTTTCCAGCTTGCCCTTTACTTCATCATCAATTAAGGTGATATCAATGGTTTCAAATGTTTCAGAGTCCATGACCTGAACAATGTCACCGGCAATGGAGATAATTTGCCCCACCTTCTTGTTGATTAAAGGAACATGAACTTGCATGCTAACAGGGCCTACATGTGGTCTTTTTTGCCCATCAAAAATTCCTTCGGCAACAATTCTTGCTTTTGCTGCACCGTGTTTTCCTGGTTTTGATGTATCATATTCTACGATTCTGCATGGTTCCCCACTTGGTTGGTCTGAATGAGGTAATAGAATGTAAGATCCTATTTTTAATGATCCAAGGTCAGAAGGCTTACTCATGTTGAAGCAGGTTTTGCTCGAATATTTAACTTTTTTACTTTAGAGAATCAAGAATTGATAAACTAACCAAATTGGTCATTGTCAAACCACGTCGAGTTACATTTCTTCTAGTTTGATCACAATATTGTTTTACACTTTGATGACTCTTCTCACTTGCTACTTCAATCACCAAAATGCTTTCAGAATAAGGGAATGTGAATTTTGAAGGAATTTTGCAAAATGTCTTCATTGCACCGTATCCTGCAGTTTCAATTTTATCTCGCCCCACCAATAAAGATGCAATTTCTCGTACATCTTCTTCAGAATCACCATACTCCAAATAATAAACAGAGATAAAATTAGTCTCTCCTTCTATTTCTCTTTCAAATAGATCTTCTTTAATATTAAATACAAAGGAAATTTTATCTTGATTGAATTTTTCTAGATTTTTTGTAATCTCGTTGCTGTCTTTGAATTTTGCTACAAGATAATGATTCGATGATTCTGTAAAATATGGCTTACTGTCACCAGAGAAAGTTCCCGTGGCAAAATACAATTTCTCAACGTTTTTTGATTTCATCCAAATGTCCTTTAATTCTATAGAGTCATGATTATGAAGGTAAGGTGCACAAACATATCCTGAATAAGATAATTCTAACTCAGACACATTGAAAATTTTTTTGCACAGTATTTATTGTTTCTTAGATCAGGCAGTAGATCCGTATTGCCATGCAACGATAGTTATTTAATACTAAAAAACACCGATTTTTTTGTCCCAAGTTAGCTCAGCCTGGTAGAGCTTCCGGCTGTAGTTGTTGGCTTTAGATGGCTGACCGAATAACAGCATATCAGGCATACAGAAACCGGGTTGTCGAAGGTTCAATTCCTTCACTTGGGACCACAAATTTTTCCCAGTTAAGAATAGAAAATTTACGAATGAAATGAGATAAAATTTCACGGAACTATACTAAAAGTTCGGTTCCCCTTATAGGATTTTGAATTCATTTTCATTTCCAATTTGGTGGGTGGACCCTACTTGATTCGGGGTTTTAAAATCAATACACCATATAGAAAATTTTCAAAACTCGAGGCAAAATTCAATGATTTTAAAGCATATGCAATGTCAGAGTATTCAAGGTCCTGATCAACTAAAGTAAATTTAATTTATTAATTGAATATGGAAAAACAGTTTTAGTGATAAAAAACACGAGGAATTTAATTGAATACTAAAAATCTAAAAACAATAGTAATCGTGTTAGGTATCACTATTGCTGGAATTATCATTACATATGTTTCAGCAAATTTGTTTTT
Source organism: Nitrososphaeraceae archaeon (assembly GCA_025922755.1). Lineage (GTDB taxonomy): Archaea > Thermoproteota > Nitrososphaeria > Nitrososphaerales > Nitrosopumilaceae > Nitrosomaritimum. Next base: position 9,100 of record JAICHE010000016.1, on the reverse strand, counting down.
AGCACAAGTTCAAGAACAACAGATCTATGATCCACGAACTGTTTTTTGGCGTCATATTCATGGGGTGGGATTTGATTTTGATGATAGATCAACTGTGTATATTGCTACTCACGGTGATTTTTACCAAAGTGTAAATGGAAAACCACCCGTAAAAGTTGATGAAAAACGCGCTGACTATATGGGTTTTAATTCCCCTCAAGTTTCCGATGCACCGCTTTATGCTAGCGGACATTCTGATACTGGAGGAAATACTGGATTGATTCAAAGTATTGATGGTGGAAGGACTTGGGCATTAGTATCAGAGGTCAGCGAACCTGCAGTTGATTTTCATGCAATGTCGGTTAGTAAACAAAATACCAAAATAATCATAGGGTTAGATAGCTCAAAACAAAAATTATTCAAAACCCAAGATGGTGGAAGTACTTGGCAAATTCTTGAAACTCCTTTGGGAATTTCCTCAATTGCAATATCGCCTCTTGACTCAAACCTTGTAATACTTGGAACTGCTAAAGGACTCTTCAAATCTTTTGACGGAGGAAATTCATGGGTAAAAATCAAGAGTTATGAAAACCTGCAAGTTTATGCTGTTGCATTTGATGAAAATGACCAGTTATTTGCTTCAGTTGAAACCTTTGGGATAGTAAATTCATTTGATCTTGGAGACTCGTGGAATGTTCTAGGAAAGATCACTCTAACGGTAACAAGTATCGCACCTGATTCACAAAATAACACAATTTATCTTGCTGGTTATTCCTCAGATGGATACCAAGAAGTTTACAAATTCTCTTATGATTTAAAAAACTCTGAATTGATTGGAACAAATCAAGAATTACCCTAGGATTACTTTTTTATTTTTCATCTAGTGACATCAGATTGATATTGAGTTTTCTCCCATAATCTATTCATGACTAGCACTGAAGCCCTTTCAAAATTTTATCAAGACAAATTATGGAAATTAAAAATTCTAACATTTACTTCTGGGGCGATAATAATGGGTTTAGAAATTGCCACTAGTAGAATCCTGACCCCTGTATTTGGAAGTACTATTTACACTTGGGGAAGTTTGATTGGAGTAATTTTAAGTGGACTAAGTCTTGGGTATTTTCTTGGTGGTAAGGTGGCTGACAACTATCCACGGTTTGACAAAATTTGTGGAATTGTTTTTTCAGTAGGACTGTTTATTGTTGGCATACCATTTTTTGCACCCTTTGTTGTCGATGCTACAGTTTCCACGTTACCAGGTACCCAATTCACTCCTTTGATAGCGACCTTTTTGCTTCTAATATTTCCCTCAGTCTTGCTCGGGTTTGTTTCACCATATGTTATCAAATTAGGTACAAGTACACTTCAGCGAGTTGGAAATATCTCAGGAAACTTGTATTCAATAGCAACTATTGGTAGTATTTTTGGAACGTTTGTAACGGTTTTTGTGTTAATCCCAAACCTTGCGGTAAATCAAATTATTTTTGGAATTGGAATTTTACTTGTTGCAAGTTCACTTATTGGGCTTGGAAAACCACCAAAGATTATTGCTGTAGCAATTCTTGTAATTCTGATTGTACCGTGGGCTCCCATTTCTATGACCTCTGTTCCTCACTATGGAACTTTAATCTATGAAAAAGAGACTCTGTTTAGCCATCTTGATGTCACTGAGTATGGGGATAACCGCAGTCTCTACCTTGATGGAATTAGACACAGTTCAATGAATCTCAATGATCCTTTGGATTTGGTAATTGATTATACTGAATATTTCCACTTGGGGATGATGTTTAACCCATCTTTTACTGATGTGCTATTTGTTGGGGGCGGTGCCTTTACAGGTCCCAAAAACTTCTTAGCAGTATACCCTGAGACCAAAATAGATGTAATTGAGATTGACTCAGACGTAATTGATGTCGCAAAAAACTACTTTGATTTACAAGACACCCCCAGACTTCAAATTTTCAATGACGACGCTAGAAAACATCTAACTATATTTGATAAAAAATATGATGTAATTATCCTAGATGCCTATGCTTCTACCTATGTACCATATCACTTGATGACTCATGAATTTTTCCAGACTCTTGAGGATAGACTAGAACCAGATGGTGTTATTGTTTCAAATTTTATTGGCTCGATAGAGGGAAAAAATTCTCAGATGGTAAAGGCAGTTTACAATACCATGCTACAAACATTTCCAGTAAACTACATTTTTCTTACAGAAGTAAAACCTACCAATATCCAAAATGTTATGATTGTTTCATCAAATCAACCATATGATTTTGATAGATTAGATCTTTATGAAATTGCAAAAAACAATCCATCAAGTTATCTTGTAGATGAACTTAGTTTTGATGATCATTTTTATCAAAAATCAATAGATTTATCAAAAGCACCCATAATTACGGACCAACGAAATCCACTAGAAGTAATGATAAATCCAATCACCAGTGAACCATACGTTCAAGAATTTCAAGACCAAAACATAGAAGAAAATCAAAATTTTGAACAATGGGCTAGTATTGCTATTGGCTCTATTTTGGCAATAATATCTAGTATCTGGCTAATTTACTTCAAAAAGAGAATCTGGGTAGAGAAAATCAAGTAACAATTACTTCAGTAATCATTCCTGCCTCAGCATGTTCAAGAATATGACAATGCATTACCCAATTACCAGGATTTGAAAACTCTACTAAAACATCAACCGTTTTTCCAGTTGGGACAAGTACTGTATCTTTCCAAGCTAAATTATCATTTATCATGCCATCCTCAGATAAAACTAGGAATCTTTGCCCGTGAAGATGAATTGGATGCTGCATTGGATGGGCCGAATCTGGATTGTTGAAAAATCTAATTTTTTTCACATCCCCGACTTTGGCTTGAAAGTCAATATCAAATCCTTCTTTGGCAGTTTTTACATCACGTAGAATCCACAAAGTATTTTCTTCATTTGACATTTCATTCATTTTTGGCATTTCATCTTCCCATTCAATAGGATTTACCATCATATCATGTTCCATCATTTGCATTGAATGATCATCATGATCTGAATCCATAGTTTCCATAGACGTCTTCACATCAAATTCTATTTCTAATTCAGGTTCAATGTAAAAGTATTTTCGAAATGAATCAATCTCATTTATTATTTCAATATTTTCTGAAACACTGTAAAAGGAATTATTTGGAGTGTTAAGAGATGGTGAAACCGTAATTGTTCCTAATACATATTCTTTTGAGGGAGTTGTATGAGCAATTTTGTATTGACCTGGGTTTTCAAACAAAACATCTATTGTTCGTCTTTCCGATGAAGCAATAATTACAGAATCTACAAGTTTTGATTTTTCATATTTACTTGCATCATCAGCTACAAGCTTGATTTTGTGTTGCTCGATTGAAAAATCAAAAGTTCTTGTGTTTGCTGTATTTGAAAGATAAAACCTAGCTGATTCTCCTTGCTTAAACTGTAATGAATAATCAGACTCCCCATTTACCAACATTGTGTTTCCAAATCTTCCCATCAAAGTATGTGTTACAATATCAGGATCAAACTCTATCCCGTTCTCGGAAATCAAAATATCGTCTAAAATCAAGGGTATTTGATAATCCGCAGGCACAAATTCGGGATTTTTAGGTCCCACTAAAATATTACCATAAAGCCCCATCTCCATTTGCATTTCAGTTCTTACATGGGGATGGTAGAGAAAAATTCCTGAATCAGGGAATTTTAGATTATACTCAAATGTATCCCCAGATAAAATGGGCTCTTGAGTTATTCCTGGTACTCCATCACTTGTATAATCTAATCGTAATCCATGCCAATGAACAGTAGTTGGAAACTCTAGTTCATTGGTGAAATTTATTGTAACTTCTTCACCTTGATTTACACTAAACAATGGTCCAGGGCTTTGATTGTTGTATCCAAACATTTGAAGGGATTTACCATTTACAACTTTAGAAATTGAACTTGCTTTCAAATCAAAAACATCACCATCACTTAATGAAATTGGAGCTTTAGACAACAATGAGGGTTTAGCTTTTTCCATTACTTCCAAAGATTTATCTGCAAAGGGATCAGTTTGGGTTTCTTCATAACTAGGGACATCTATTGTTTCTGGTCTAACCAATGAGTCTGGAGGTTGTACATCGACTCCAAGATTTTGTCCTGATTGACCGGCAAAAGCAATGGCAGCTCCCACTGCAACAATTGCAATGGACCATACTATTGCTGCATTATCCATTGACTTCATGATTTAGAACTCTCCCCACTTTGAATATAATTTTTCTTCTAAATTCATATCTCAAATAAATGGGTTTGAACTAACATAGGAATTTATCTTTAGGAACCATATCGTTTGTAATTGTTAAGAGAAATTTTCTTACATTTGGAAAATGGGTTTAATACAGGAAGAATTATAGAATTAACAATACCATCAAAAGTTGTCTGGACTGGAATTACCATGGTTAATCTGGAAATAATACGTGACGGCTCACTAGAAAATTTGTCTGTTTTATTAAAACAGCGTCTAGAATAAAAAATGCAATCAAACACGAGAATCACACGTGATAATATACTTGGGCTGATAAATTCTATGAAATCTAATGTAAACATGACAAGTAAATTCAAAAATATGTTGGTTTAGAAGATGACTCAAGAAGTAACTGCCAGTAAGGGGAAAAATATTTTGATAGGGTTACTGTTTGCCCTACTTTCTGCATTTATTGTAGGGATGTTTTATCTTTCCACAGTTGAACTTGTTGAAGAGCAAGTAGAGGCGACATCCTATGCATCATGGTTGCTAATTGCATATGCTGCTGGACTTTCAATGATAATTCTTCCTTGTACTTTGCCAATGGTATTCATAATAGTTCCACTTTGTATGGGAAAGGGATACAAAAATGGTCTGAGTATCGCCGTTCTTTTTGGCATAGGACTAGTCATTACAATAACTACCTACGGTATTGCAGTTGCCTTGCTTGGGCAGTATACCGGAATTGATCAAGCAACGCGAGTTATGTGGTTTTTTGCAGGAGCCATAGCTTTGACATTTGGTTTGTCTGAATTAAAATTATTAAACTTGAAATTGCCATCTTATGCAGGTACTCCAAAATTCATAGAGAAAAGAGGTGACAAACTAAAACCACTTCTTATGGGGTTGCTTTTGGGTAATGCAGGTGTAGGTTGCCCAAATCCATTCTTTTATTTTCTGCTAACATACATCATAGGAACTGGCAGTGTGGTTGTAGGTGGTTCACTAGGATTAATTCACGGTATTGGAAGAGCAGTTCCTTTGATATTCATTGCAATACTAGCAATACTTGGAATCAGTGCAACGCAAACTTTGGTAAAGAAAAGAGTAGCTGTTGAAAAGGCAACAGGGTTTGGATTGGTAGGGGTTGGTGCATTCATACTTCTTTTAGGTCTTTTTGGTCATGCTTGGTGGGAACGCTCTCCAATTCATCTTGCGTGGAATCAACTGATGCCTCTAGTTGGAATAGAACCAGAGCTCACAATGGGAGCTCATCAATTTATGGTAATTCCATGGACGATGTTGATATTGCTTATTGCCATTCCAGCTATAGGATATGTGGTGAAGGAAAAATATGGCAAGTAAAAAAGCGATAAACTCTGTTGTGCTTGGGGCCATAGTGGCAGTTATTGTTATTGGGTATGTTATGATGAATTATTCCCCAAGTGGCACAACATCAGGGGAGGAGAAGAGTTTTGATATTATTGCTTTTCAGTGGGGGTTTGAACCGCAGTTTATCGAGGTAAACAAAGGAGATCATCTGACTCTAAATATTGCTACAGACGATGTCCCTCACGGAATAGCCATAGATGAATACCAGATTAATGAGCCTATCATGGTAGAAGAGAACACAAAACTAGAATTTGTCGCCGACAAGTCAGGAACTTTTGAGTTTTATTGCTCTATTCCCTGTGGGGTAGGACACGATCAACAAGGAGGATTTCTCATAGTCAAAGACCCCTCAGAGCCAGAACAAGATACAATCATTTTAACTTCAACTAAATCAGGTGAGAAAATCATCGTAGATGGAATAATAGATGAAACATGGAATAATACTCCAGAGGCAATTTTTTCAACTGTATATGTACATGAAAATCGTCAGATAATAGCTAAATCACTAAATGATGGAGAAAGGATCTATTTTTTGCTTCGATGGCTAGATGATGATAAAAACAGTGATGGAAAAACTGAAACAGATAGAATTGCTCTTGGTTTTGATATTTCTGGAAACTCTGATATTGCAATGGGTGCAGCTGGTGTCCCACATGTAACAGTACCTCAAAGAACAATAGGCCAAGGTGTTGTAGATATTTGGCATTGGAAGGCATTTGATAGCCATACAGAAACCCCAAATGTTATAGATGATGAATTTGCTGGGCCCTTTGAACAGTTAAAGGATCACTACTACAGAGATGATGATAACAATCAGGGCGGAGAAAATGATCTTAGCGCTGCAGGAATTTATGACTCTGACAGAGGTCAATGGATAGTTGAGATTTCAAGACTCCTTGCCACTGATGATACAGAAGTGCCAGAATTTGGAATGATGGACAAACAGTTTTCAGTTGGAAGTGAATACAAAATTGGATTTGCTTTATGGGATGGAGGTAAAGGAGAAACTGCAGGTAATCACGCTGTCACTGAATGGGGCAAGTTGAAGGTGGACTAGTGTGGGAGAAGGAACAAAAATGGTGAAGGATCTTGTATGTGGGATGGAAGTAGACGCAAACAAATCTGCAAAATTTGAACATGAGGGAATTACATATCATTTTTGCAGTCCCACATGTCAGTGGGCATTTCAGACAGACCCAAAATTGTTTGTAAAAAAAGAATCATGAAAGTTGAGATTCTAACGACCCCAGGTTGTTCAAATTGTAGTGTTGTGGAGAAAATGCTTGATGAGATGAAAATTCCGTATGAGGTAATCGATGTAACTGAAAAACCAGAGTATTTGGAAAAATACCCAATCTATACAGCACCAGGAATTGTGATAAATGAAAAGTTAGAATTTACAGGTGTTCCAAAAAAACAAGAACTTGTTGAAAAGTTGAAAACATAATTCAATCCTTAATTCCAATCAAAAATCAAATTTGTAAATTACCTTATCCTTTATCACTCTCTAATGCCCATAGTATTTTATGAATGAAAATAAAGTCATCACTGCTTATAGAAAATATGCAGAAAATTATGATTTAGCCGTAAAGTTTTATCGTCTGCTAGGCCTCAAAATTGGCAAATATAGAAAAATGACAGTCGATTCATTAGAACTGTCAAAGGGCGATACTGTTGTTGAGCTTGGCTGTGGAACTGGATTAAATTTCCCTCTAGTTTTAGATAAAATCGGGCCAGAGGGAAAACTAATTGGAGTTGACATTACTGATAAAATGCTTGTTCAAGCCAGAAAACGGGCAACAGAAAACGGATGGAATAACGTTGAATTAGTACAAAGTGACTTTGCAGAATATCAATTTCCTAATGGCTTAGATGGAATTTATGAAACAGGGGCATTACAATATTCAAAGGAATTCGATAAAATAATCAAACGAGGGCATGAGGCTTTAAAGCCTGGAAAAAGTTTCGCAGTATTTGATTTTAAAATGTCTCAAGGTCCAGCTAGAATTTTTGCCCCTCTTTTGATTTTTTTTACAAAGCCCTTTGAGGCAAATGAAGAATATTTGCAGCGGCATGCATGGGAATCAATTGAAAAGCATTTTGAAAAGACCACTTTTATTGAGGGCTGGGGTGGATTTGTATACCTTTCAGTAGGGACAAAATTGTAACCTAGCCCACTCATTATTTTTTAGATTTTAACTCTTTTTCTAATCTTTTTTCTAATATTTCTAGACGCTTGGTCCAAGCTTTTGCTTCAATCTGAAGTTGTTTTTTCCAAATTTTAACTTCATCAAGTAGTTCTTTTTCCCAATTTTTTCTTGTTTCTTTTTTCTTCATGTCTTCTTTTTATTTTGTTTTTTTAATTCTGCCAGTATTTGCTTGTTTATTTTAACAAGTTCTTCCATGTGTCCCATACATTTTTTCATCATATCTGATTTTTCCTTGGATCCTTTCATCTTTTTCATCATCATTTTCTTCATTTCCTTAGGCATTGGCATATCATCCATTTTCATAATGTGTCTTTTGTCATGGATGCACATAAGAACAAAGCATAAATTTCAAAGATGAGAATGTTACAAGTCAGGAAAAAGTATCATTTCGTTTGAATCCTCTTAGACTAGAAGTGTTTTGAGGATAAAATAAGATGTATTTGGCAGGAAAATGAATTTTGAAAATAAAAAAGAGAAGTAATGATTTGCCTATATTCTTGGCATAACGCTTAGTTTTGATTTTGCAGATATGCCAATGATAGAGATGATTGCAATTGCTAGTATCATTGCAGCAATTGTTCCAAATTCTGGCACAACTTGTTTTGTTGCAATCTCACCAGGAGCATCTACGTATTGATCATCATGACCAAATCCAACTGATTCAACTGTTATTACAACTGGCATTGAGTCTGAGGCGTCAGTAGACAAGGATGTTGTTGTATGAGTATTAGTCAAAGTTCCTTTGTGCATATGTCCTTCTTCATCAAGAATTACATCTGAGCCCTGTGTTGCTTTAATGTTGTATGTGATGTGTTCTACACCATTTCCGTCAAGGTCAGTCAGAGTAAGATCAATTGTCATGGCTTCATTTGCCACTCCATTGCTTGTTTGAATTTCTGCCATGATTTCATTTGGATTCATGACGACTGTTGGTGTTGAACCTCCAGCTTGAACCTTTACAATTCCTTCCATCCATGGATGAACCATGCAAAAGTAAGGAAACTCTCCTTCTTCATCAAATGTGTGTGAGAATGTGGTTGCTGCCATAAACAAGCTGCTGTCAAATGCTCCTGATGGACCATCTGCTGCAGAACCTGCAGTTACAGTATGAGCTGCTGTGTCATCATTTGACCAGGTAACCTCATCTCCTACATTGATTGTTGCCTCATATGGAATGAAACACTCGTTGGTAGATTCACACCCAGGAACTGATGTTCCTTGTGGAACGCTAACAGATACATTTTCTGCAAAAGCTGGCTGCATTCCCAT
>JAICHE010000015.1 GCA_025922755.1 Nitrososphaeraceae archaeon | reverse complement strand
GGTGGAGCAAAAGAAACTTTCCTTGGAAGTACCTCTAATTATGTAATGCATAAAACAAAAATTCCTGTTTTAGTGGTAAAATAAACACATGTGGGATATCCCACCATTTTTCTAAAATTTCATCATGGGTCACTAGTCTTAAAACAAAAATTCTTTTTATTGGATATACTTCATATTTTGTATAACAATAAAACAGTAGAGATTATGGTCAAGTCAATTAAAAAACTGTGATAAACATGGTAGAAAGTAATTACGATATACTTGGAATTGTGGAGGGATCCACAGAAAAAGAAATCCGTGATGGATTTAGGAGACTTGCACTTCAATTTCATTCAGATAAGGGAGGAGATAATGAACAATTTATCAAAATAAAACAAGCCTACGAGGATCTAAAAATTGGTAAAAAATATCCTGACACTGATATTGAAAAACTACGAAAGTCAAGAGTATTTTCAGGAGATTCTGAAGAAGACATAAAGAGAAAAAATCGAATTTTAGGCCAAGAATTATCTAAAGAAATGAAAACAGCTCAAGAATGGGCTGCAGCTTTGAATAGATCCAGTTCCACTGGTTCTAGGCTATTTGGCTCTAAAACTTTAGGCGAAATCGAATTAGAAAGAAAAGCTAACGGTGCTCTTTCGATTAAAGGAAATTTTATGGCTGGAGATTTGTCCTATGATGGACCTATAATTATGCAGGGAAACATTACAAGTCCTTCCTGGACAGAAGAATTTAGAACAAACATCCATCTGACCAAAGGTGATTTTAAATTTGTAGATCCTATTGAAAATAAATATCGAATTGAAAATGGTGCTGTACTGCAAATTGATAATGGAAATGCTGTAGTAGGAAATATTTTTGGTAGGAAATACAAAGTTCAAGACCCTGACGGTAGGGTCGGAGTATATCAAACTATAGAGAATAGAACTCAAATTTCAGCTCCAAAAGGCAAAATTATTGCTGAAAATGTGGTTAATACAGTATTTCTTGAGGCCGACACAATTATCGCGTTAAACCTTGAAGATGATGTACATCTAAAGGCAAGAGAAATTTTACTATATGGCAGTAAGGTAACATATGATGTAATTTTAGAATTAAAAAGAGATGGAATTCTCAGATTCTTTGAAAATTTTTCTGTACAGGGAATTAGTAACGATATAAAAATCAGATTAGAAGATGGAAAAGAAATTAGGTTATTTGACATTAAAACCAAAAAAATAAAAGATTTGTCTGACGAATTTGTCCCAAACAAAACCAATTACAATAAAGATGATACCATGGTTGGAAAAGGATTTACCATTACTTATCAAATGCTTGAAAATTTAGATAAAAAACCCTCCAAATCCAGATGGAAATTAGGTTTCTAAACTTAAAATTAAAAAATATGCCTAGATTTCAGTAAAATTCATGATAAATCAAGTATATTTCAAATCAAAGACTTGATATTCATATAAAATACTATAAGAAATGATTTGGCAATTTCTTTTGCTATAGATAAAAAATTAATTATTTTGGTAATGCTCGTTTCAATTATCGCATTATCAATTACGGCCTTTCTGAGTTTTAATTACGCTGAACAGATTTTAAAAGAAAGAACAGGAGAACAGTTGTTTGGTGAATCATCTATTCGAGGAGATACAATTAGGTTGCTATTTGATTCTCGTATAGAGCAAAATCAAATTATCTCTACAGATCCTATGATACAAATTCTTGTCAATGAATTAAATCAAACACCAGATGAACAAATTGAAGAAAAAATAGAAGAAAAAAGACGAGACTTCCTTACTCAAATTCAAGCATTTCAAACTCTTATTGGGTTTTCCATAGGTTTTGAGGATGTAAAAATAATTGGAAAAAATGGAGATATTTTCTTTTCTCTTGGGAGAATTGAAAAAAATAATTTTGTCAATGATCCGTTATTTGAAAAAGGATTACAATCATCATTTGTTGAATTTGAGCCTTTTCAAAATAACAAAAAAATGATTGTTGTATCTCCTATTTTTGCTAAGGATAGCAAATTTGGAGATGAAGCAATTGGAGTTGTAATTTCTAGGATGAGAACAGCAGCCATTGATAGCATTTTATTAAACAGAAGTGGGCTTGGAGAATCAGGAGAAATCTATATTGTAAATAGAGATTTCTTGATGTTATCTGAATCTAGATTTATCGAAAATACCATCTTTAAACAAAAGGTAGATACTTTAGGTGTTCAAAAATGTTTTAACGAAGGAGTAAACTACGAAGGACTCTACCTCGATTATCGAGAAATCCCAATTTATGGTTCTTCTTATTGTGCAGATGACTTAGGTTTTGTACTTCTTGCCGAAATTGATGAGTCCGAAACAATTCAACCAATTCTAATTCTTCAAGAAAGAATCTTTGAGACAGGTCTTTTAATCACCACTGGTATGGCTATTATTGCTTTTATTATTGCAAGAACTCTCTCAAAGCCATTAATTAAACTAAAAAATGCAGCTAATACTATTGCGGGTGGTAATTTTGAAGTCAGAACAAAAATTACCACTAGTGATGAAATAGGAGAACTGTCTCACGCCTTTGATTCAATGGCTCAAAAATTACAAGAATCCTTGATTGAGATTAAAGAAAAAGAGGATGTAATCAAACAACAAGAAGATATTTTGCTTCAGTTTTCAGATTATAGCGAAAAATATTGTGTTTGTATGGTTGATATAATGAATTCTACGAAGATAACATCTCAATTATCTGATTCTCAAACTAGTGAATTTTACAGAATTTTCCTCAATTCTGTTGCATTAACTGTAAGAAATTTTGGTGGAATAGTTGTAAAAAATATCGGTGATGCTCTACTGTTTTATTTTCCAGTACTTCATTCTGAAAGAGAATTAACAATGAAAAAATGTCTTAATTGCTGTTTAACATTAGGAGAATCACATAAAGATATAGTTAAAAAATTAAACGAGGCAGGTCTTCCTTCAATAAATTTCAGAACTAGTGCAACTTTTGGAATAGTAAGAATAGCAAGAACTTCAACCTCTTCAGTCAATGACATTTTTGGAACCACTGTAAATAGATGTGCCAAAATAAATCGAACAGCACCTGCAAATGGACTGGTAATTGGAGAAGAATTTTATGAAAATGCAAAAAATCTTGAAAATTATAATTTTAAAAGAATTGAAAATGATATAATTTCTCCAGAGCATGGCTATGTGGGATATCTTGTTACAAGAAAACTAAAGAAGAAAGATAAAACTTGATTAAAAACTAAATTTTATCCGTTGATTTTTGTTTTGTAGAAATATCAAAGGATTCTTCGACGTTTGAGACAAATATCTTTCCATCACCTTTTTGTCCCGTATGAGCTGTATCCATAATTGCTGAAACTACAGAATCAACCTCAGAATCATTAACTACTGTAATGATTACATCTGTTGAATTAAATTCAATTTGCTTTCCTCCAATTTCGGGCCTGTCTCCTGCTCCCTGACCTAGTGATTCAATCAGAGTAACCCCGCCCACACCAGTATCTCTAATTGCTTTTACAACTTTTCTAGAGACTTCACTTTGGACAACGGTTTCTATTCTTTTCATGTAATCTTCAAAGAAAATTATGATTTAAAAATATCTTTAGATAAATTCTAATTCTCATTTCTGAAAATCAATTAAGAAAATCTGCTTATCCTTATATGAGATCGGATAGTAACTTTTCAGTATATTGTATCATTGGGCTTTGATTATTTCACTAGGAACTCTTTCTTTAATTTCACCGGCTTTCGCAGAAGATTACATAATAGATATTCCATATGGTGCATTTAATCCTGAATTAAATACACCTGCCGAGGTTTGGTATGACCCTCCAGTTATTTCAATTACTGTTGGTGATTCAGTAACTTGGTATAATGATGACAGAGAAGGTCATACAGTCACAAGTGGAGAAGGATCTGGAAGATTTGGCTGGATGAGTGACAATTTTGGAACTCCAAATGATTACTTTGATAGTGATCGATTCATGCCTGGAGAATCTTGGTCTTTTACTTTTGAAGAATCTGGAACTTTCTCATATTTCTGTACAATTCATCCATGGATGGAAGGAGTAGTGATTGTTGAAAAAGAAATACCAGATTACCCTCATGATGCAACAGGACAAAAATTAGAGTTTCCACTTTTACAATATACTCCAGATAGACAAATAGAAGTAAATCTTTCTTGGGATCCTCCGGTGATTAAAACTCACGAAAAAATTCAATTTGTTTATCAATTCTATGATCCTCAAACAAATTCTAATTTAGCAAAAATGAAGTATAACTTTATAATTTTTCAAAATGGAAAAGAGGTTTTCCGAGATGAGGGTTTAAACCAAATTGGCGGCGATTATCGTAATTTTGTTTTTGATGAATCAGGTTCAATAATAGTTAGGATAGAAGGAATTCAATCTTCTTCAATTTTAGCAGAAGAAAGCGTTACTGTTTCTGGAACAGTTGAGGACAAAGCTCAAAGATCAGTTGATTTTACTGGAGTTGTTTATGATAATCCAGAGAAAACAACTCATGAAGATTACCACATAAAACCAGCACAACGACTTTCATTTTATTATGAAATGGCTATGGCAATTATCTTAATTCCAGCTGCTATGTTTGTTGGAATAATAATTTGGTTGAAACGATCACCTAAAATTCGTGAAGGAAAATCAAGTGCAGTTTAACTAAAAAATATAAAAATAAATTGAAAATGATTGAATTCGACTAGTCTACTAGTTCGGTCCAACCTTTTACGAAGACTGAATCTTTGTGGAGTGGAACTGGTTGTCCAACAGTAAAGTCCATTGGTCTCATCCAAAAGATTGCTTTTGTTGGGCATACACCAATGCATGCACCATCAGAAATACATCTTTCTGGGTAAAAGACAAATGCTTTACCTCTCTTCCAGCCTTCAACTGGTTTTACTCTAAGGACATCTGGACCAAGTGTTGTACAGATTTCTACACATAGTGCGCATCCGATACACATTTGTTCGCTGATGTCGGGAATAATTCCTACTGGCATTACAAAATTTTTTCAGCTTTTGATCTTTATATAATTTGCCTAGAAAAATGAGATTATAACACCGTTTCAAATTTTATAACGCCGTTTGAATTTTGATCGCTGTTCTAAAATTATTTCGAAATTTCATATGATCTTTTATTTTCCTGGGTGTTTTCCATTAGATTAAGAATCAAACTTGTTTCTGATAATCCAAGTTCGTAAAAACCTGCTTTCTTGATTCTAACGATTTGTCTTCCAGTTGGCGAAAGTACAAATTCCTTGCTTTCATTTTTTCGTGCCATTCCTGTGATAATAATTATTGATTTTGAATATTTGGCTATTGATGATAACAACATTATTGTTGAGTTGATAAATCTCACATATTCCAACTCATCGAACATGTTGTAAAGTCCATTTAAAGAATCTAATATTATCAAGCTTTTTTCATTTTCAATTTTTTTTATGATTTGTTTTATATCATTATTTAAACTCGATTTAGTGGTAACAAAAAATTTTAGTTTATCATTTTTTTTAATTATTCCAGAAGCAACATATCCACTGTAAAGCAAATCACAATCCAAGAAAAAGACTGGAAGATTCATTGATTCTACTAATTTATGTAAAAATTCAGTTTTAACAAAAGGATTGGATGATAAAACAAAGTTAGGATTTCTTCCAGAAAACTCACTTTGTATTTGAGAAATATTTTGATTGAGAGCTTGGTTATGATTTTTATCCAACGCTCATTTAGTCATTTACAGATATAATAATGAATTTCAGCTCTAACGACATATCTGAAGATTTCTCAACAGATAAAATCTATCTGAATAATGCCTCTGTTTCCATAATGCCAAAACAAAGTATTGAGGAGATGAATGAGTTTTTGATTACATATAATTCTGTAGGACCCGATTCTATTGAATCTGAACCTCTCGTAACAGAAAAACTAAGAAGTGCAAGAAAAATTATATCTAAAATAGTTAATTGCCAACCTGATGAAATTATCTTAACTCAAAGTACCACTGATGGAGTAAATATTGTGTCCAACGGACTTTCTTTTGATTCTAATTCTAATATAATAATTCGAGGATTGTCTCATGAACATCACGCGAATCTTTATCCTTGGTTAAGACTAGGAAGTAAAACAGAAATCAAAAACTTGCCTATAGATGAAAATGGGTTTTTTAATTTTGATGATTTTAATAAAATGGTTGATGATAAAACAAAACTAGTTTCACTTAGTCATGCACTTTACAATACTGGAGCAGTTTTACCTATTGAGCAAGTCGGGAAAATTCTAGAAAACAAAATTCCTTTTTTTGTAGATAGTGCTCAAACTGTTGGGTGTTTAGATAATGTTAATGTAAAAAATCTAAGGTGTAACTTTATGGCATTTAACGGATCAAAATGGTTGTGTGGGCCGATGGGAACAGGGTTGTTTTATTGCGATCGAAAATCAAGTGAATTACTAGAACCACTTTCTATTGGAGGAGAATCTGCAATGTTATATGAGGAATCAAAGCTAGCCTTCAAAGATTTACCTGAAAAATTTCAAACAGGATTCAGGAATTATGTTGGAGTAGTCGGCTTAGAATCATCAGCTAAATATCTTTACAAATTTGGGATTGATAACATATACAAAAAAAACAAGTATCTATCAGATATGCTTAGAGAAGAATTATCAAAAAATCCAAAAGTGACCCTTTTTGGTCCAACAGATTCATCCGAACGCACAAGTATCGTATCCTTTACAGTTGAGAATCATGACCCTCAATCAGTAGTAGAAAAATTGGAAAAACAAGGAATAATTCTTGCTGTAAGAGAAATCTATGAAAAGAAAATTATTCGAGCTTCTCCACACTTTTTTAATACAGAATCTCAAATTCTTCAAGTAGTTGATGCATTAAAGAAATTATAGATTTTCTTGCTCTTCGATGACCATCATAGTAAGAGTAGATTGGACTTTACCTATTTTCCGGATCTTATTCGTTATGATAGAACGTAGTTTTTCAGCATTATCTGAAGATAATTTCAATACGATATCATAAACTCCATAAACGCCTTGTATCTCGTATTGTACATCCTCCTCTTGCAGAATTTGTTTGACTTCAGTGATTATCGTACTGTCTGAACCTAAATCAGAATTCAATAAAACATATGCTGTTGGCATGTTGCAGATTTTCATAAAGAGTATTTAACTTTTCATAGAATTCAAAAACTGATTAACCACTATTTGGATTCATTGATGTGAAACATCTAGATCTGACCCTAACAATTTCTGAAAAAATCCCCAGCTTCCCTGGTTCTCCTACACCACAATTTCTCAATTGGTCTACTATCGAAGATGATCAATACAATTTAGAATTGTTATTTTTAAGCTCTCATACAGGAACACATATCGATGCACCTTATCATTTTACAAAAAACGGAAAAAAAATCCATCAAATTTCCCTAAACCGACTAATGGGAAGTGCATTATTAATCAAAACTAGGAAAGAAAAAAATCAAGAAATTACAAAAAAAGATCTACTTGATTTTGAGCAAAAATATGGAAAAATAAAAAATTTTTCTTCAGTATTTTTTTTTACAGGCTGGCAAAAAAATTTGAAAAAAAATAATTATTTTTTAAATAATCCAGGTTTATCAAAGTCAGCCGCTAATTATTTGGTTTCAAAAAAAATCAATTTAGTGGGAATAGATTCGCCTAGCATAGATCGAGGAGCAAATAATCAATTTTCTACTCATAAAATATTGGCAAAAAACAACATTTTGATTGTCGAAAATCTATCTAACTTAGAAAAAATTCCAAAATTAAGTTTTGATTTTATCATTTTACCCCTTAAACTAAAAAATGCTACAGGATCCCCCGTACGAGCAATTGCTAATTATTGAACAAAATGAAATCTATTTTTTTTGTAATTTTTTGAAAGTTTTCCCACAATTGGAATCTTATTTCCACAAAACTCACATTGATTTTTTTCATCAAGATGCCATGATTCAATATCAAAACTAAATCTCTTAATTACAATGTTTTTACATTCAGGACAATAGGTGTGTTCTAATGGATGGCCTGGGACATTTCCAATATATGCATATTTCAATCCAATTTTCTTTGCTACCTCGTGATGTTTTTCTAATGTTTTCACGGGAGTAGAATCAAATTCCATCATTTTATAATCAGGATGAAAACGTAAAAAATGAATAGGCATCTCTGGCCCAAATTCATCATAAACAAACTTGCATAATTTTTCTGCATACTCTAAACTGTCACCAACTTCTGGAACAACCAAGTCTGTAATCTCCACGTGAATTTTTGTTTTGTCTCGAATTTCTAGAAGTGTATCAAAAACTGGTTTGGGATCAGGAACTCCAATGTATTTTCTTGTAAATTCTGGTTCAGCACTACCTTTGAAATCTACAGTTATTGAATCTAAAAATTCTCCCATCATTTTTACAGATTCTGGAGTATCATAACCATTCGAAACAAAAATGTTGTATAGATTTTTTTGATGTGCAATTACTCCGCAATCTCTAGCAAACTCTATGAAAATTGATGGCTCATTATAGGTATAAGCAATACCATCTGCTCCATTATCTAAAGCAGTTTGTACAACCTGTTCTGGAGTCATATCAACTCCCTCAATTTTCCTTCGTTGACTAATATCGTAATTTTGACAGTATTTACAAAGCCAATTACACCCAGTAGTGGCAATTGAATATACTTTTGAGCCTGGATGATAATGTGTTACTGGTTTTTTTTCAATTGGGTCTACATGACCTGCAATTACTTTACCATACACAAACAAATCTAACTTTCCATGATTATTTCCACGGATTCCACACAAACCAATTTGGCCTTCAGCCATCTCACAATATCTTGCACATGCAGTACATCTCACTTTGTTATTAGGTAATTTTTCATAAAGAATAGCTTCCTTGCCCATTTGACATTATACTATACTTATTTGGCATATAAGGTGACTGTATCATTCGCAATCCTAAAAATATAGAATTTACAATCAATATCTATGAGCAAACCAGGAAATGTATGGAGAAAAGTACATGGTAAAATTACCAAACGACCTACAAATTTCTCTTGGTTGATTGATGAGAAACTTGCAGGTTCTGGCATACCAACAAGTTTGGATGAGTTAGATTGGATTCTAAAACAAGGAGTAAAGTCAATTGTGACCATGACTGAAAATTCATTACCTGAAGAATGGGTAAATGAAATTGGATACTTACATGTTCCAACACCAGATCTAACAGCTCCTGATATGGAAAAAATAGATTTAGCAGTTGATTTTATTCATGAAAAAATAACTGGTAATCAAGCAGTGATGGTTCATTGTGCAGCAGGAATGGGAAGAGCAGGAACTATTTTGGCATGTTATCTTGTAAAGTATAAGAAATTTTCAGCAGAAGAAGCAATAAATAAAATTAGAAAAGAAAGACCGGGTTCTATCCAGTCTGAAACCCAAGAATTAGCAATTACTTTTTATCAAAAACACGTGAGAAATTAAATAAACTCTGATACTAGTTTTCCATCTACGATTTTGATTTGCAGTTTTTTGTTTTCTTGGAATATCAAAGTTAATCCTCCATCAGAGTCCGGATCTTCAACTTTTACCAATTCTTGCATTTTGATTTGATCAAATTTTTCCACATTTTTCACCTATTCTGGAATCGATACGGTCTCAATTTTTCCATCTACAGCCTTAATGAATAAAAACCTGTTATCTTTGAAAATAAAGGTAATTCCACCTTCTTTGTCAGGTTCTTCTACTTCAAGAACTGGTTGACCAAGTAGACCATCATATTTTGCCATACAAAAGCGTGAAAAAAGTTCCATATATCCCTAATTGACCTTAGTATTTTTATCTGAATTTCAAACCGGTTAGGAAAAATAACTCATAATAATTATTTTTATTAATATTCTATAAACTCAGGATAGAAAAAAAATAATACACATAATAGGGATATTTTTTCAGGAAAAATAGAAATGAATCATAAAGAATTATGTGACAAAGTCTTAGAAATTGAACCTCATGTAAGGTTTAGCGGAGTCTTAAATTCTAGAGGAGATCTTGCTGTGGAAAGTAATAGAAATGATTCAGATAGGTTACTTAGTCCAGATGAAGTAAAAATGTCAGTTCACTATACCTTTCAGAGATGGACCAGTATTCAAAACTTAGCTCATAAAATTGGTAGCGAAAAAACTAACATTACAGAATTTGACAAAGTTACATTAATCAGTCTGTTATTAAATGATGGAAATCTTCTTTTACTAAGTTCTGAACCAGGAGCAAATTACATGGAGATTATTTCTAAAGTTAAACAAATAATCCCCGATGAATAACTAGGTTTTAAAAAATTGTCTTTAGTTTGGACATTTGTTTTTGCAGGAGTGTTAATTTATCTTAGCACAAATCTGGTTCTTAAACTAGATCATCTTGATGGATGGCTTAAGGCACTATACTTTATTGTTCTAATCCCTGGATATGGATTAGTCACATACCAAATTCGAATGTATTTTCAAAAAAAGTATAGACCTGAATCTGTAAATTGATATCTTAATTCTTTATTCTCAAATTATAAAGCAGTAACAAAATGAAAATATTATGAAGGGCCTCTATTGGTTGATTTTAGGGCTTTGCGTTTGGTTTATCCCCACAATAATGTTTGAGGTTGTTGTTACTTCAGGAACTGATATTTCTCCCGAGGAAGCTGCATCTGAAATTCCCGGATGGTTTGTAATTGTATTATTTGCAGTAGCTCTCCCCATAATTCTCAAGGGAGTAATCAATATCAGAAAAGAACGAAAAGCAGATAGAAAAGATTCCAGAAAAGACAAGAAAAAATCAAAAAAGAAATAATTTTTGAAAGTCTAATGTACCTCTAATATTTTCAATAAAAATTCTAAAAAACTTTCTATTAATCCTAAAAAATCACATTTTCGGGCTTGATAATTAGATAGTATAATAAATAACCAAATTTTTGAAAATTAACATGAAGAAAATTGAGGCAATCATCAAAAGATCTAGCTATACAATAATTGCTGATAAACTCAATTCTATGGGTTACACAATAATTGATAAAAGAAATTTAGAAGATAATCAAATTTTTGATAAACAAACTGGATCTAAAGTCGGTGGAACATCTCTTGGTTTAAAGACTACCCCTCTTTCTAAAATTGAACTGGTAGTAGCAGAAAAAGATGCTCGAAAGGTAATTGATCTAATTTCAAAAAAATCTGGTTTTACATCCAATAAAGTAGGAAAAATTTTTGTTTCTGAAATGGAAGAAGTTTTAGAAATTGATACTCTTGAAAGTACCCAAGACCTTGAAATAGAAGAAGTAAAATTTCCACCCAAACCGAAAATTAAAAGAAGTAGATTAGTTCCTCTACAAAAATACACTCTGCTTAGACTTCAAACAGTTTATGATGAAAACTATGAAACTTTAGTCTCTGATCACAGAATTAAATCATTTAGCGATTTTGTAAACCACTGTATCATGGGTTATCTTCCATCATTTGAAAAACAACTTAAACATCCTACAGTTGTTTATGGAAATAATTTCAGAGAATTTTAGATAACAGATTCTCCTTCATCTCCACTTGCAATGTCTACTGCTCGTAGAACTGGAGATACAAAGATTTTTCCAATTGTTGCTTTATCCTTAATGATGTTAATTACCTGATCTTCTTTACTTTCTGGAATAACTAATTCTATGACATATTTTTGACTGAATTGAGGTTGAAATATTGCACTTCCTTTGGAAGCGTGAATTTCGGGAGGAGGTCTCTTACCACGGCCTCTAACCTTACCTACAGTTAAACCACCAATTTCAATCTCCTTTAACGCTTCACTTATTTCCATTACGTCATTGTTTCCAAGAAATGCTTGAATCTTTATCATCTGATGGATTTACAAAATTTTTCACAAATAATAGTTTCAGATTTTGATAATCAAGTGATTATCAAATAGTAATCAAATTTCGTTATTATTATTTAGTTTCACAAACTTGAAAACAATGTTGCCAATAGATACCGGTGATACCGCATGGATGCTCGTAGCAGGAAGCCTAGTACTTTTAATGATCCCTGCACTTGGTCTGTTTGAATCTGGTTTATTAAGAAAGAAAAATGCCGTATCTGTTTTCATGCAAATTTTCTTTGGTTTGGCATTACTTAGTGTGATGTGGTTTGTATTTGGATTTAGCTTATCATTTGGGCCTGACACTACAGGCGGATTAATGGGGAATATGGATTGGGTGTTCCTAAAAGGCGTACCATGGGATGAAGCCCTTGATTACGCTCCTACAATTCCAGGCGTATTATTCGTAAAATTCCAGTTAATGTTCGCTGCTATTACTCCACTACTGCTTACAGGAACAATAGCAGAAAGAATGAAGTTCAGTTCGTTTATCATATTCATAGCCTCTTGGTCTATACTGATCTACTACCCACTAGTTCACTGGGTATGGGGAGGTGGTTGGTTAGCCCAATTAGGTGTAGTTGACTTTGCAGGAGGAATTGTAATTCACACCAGTGTGGGAATGGGTGCGCTAGCGGCTGCCATGGTACTTGGCCGGAGGAGATTCTTTGGTCCTGCAATTGAAATTCCACACAGCATTCCACTTGCCGTAGTAGGTTCTTCACTGCTTTGGTTGGGTTGGTTTGGCTTTAACGCAGGAAGTGCATTAGCTTCCGGATCTCTTGCAGGAAACACTGTAATTGTAACTCACATGGCCTCATCAGTATCTGCTTTGATTTGGGTAGGATTATCTTGGATGAGAACAGGAAAACCATCTGTAGTTGCTGCAGTAAACGGAGCCATTGCAGGTTTAGCAGGTATCACACCAGCATCAGGTTTTGTAAGTGTAGAACATTCATTTGTAATTGGAATAGCTATAGGAATTGCATCATACTCTACAATTGTCATCTTCAAGGAGAAATTGAAGATTGATGATGCATTAGATGTT
>JAICHE010000014.1 GCA_025922755.1 Nitrososphaeraceae archaeon | reverse complement strand
TTGAGTTAATCTTAGTTTTCGTATTGTTCCACCTAATGTTAAAGACAAAATTTCTGCACCATAACAAATCCCTAACAACTTTTTGTTACTTTTTACAGTATAGTTTATTATTTTTGAATTAATTTCATTAATTTTTTTTTCATTTTTTCTTCTTCCTGAAAGAATAAAGGAATCATATTTTTCTAGTGAATTTAAATTAATTTCATCTGGGGTTAATATTTCAAATAAAAAATTTTTATCATTTAAAAAATCAATAAGATTTTGCGTGAATACTGAGCCATTATCAATAATTAAAAGCAATAAAACAATAACATACAATTGTTAATTTAGGTCTTCACCATGAATTATTTTCGTGATTTTTACGCCTGAAAAAATTGACATGGACAAAATTATTGATTAAAAAGATGAGAAAAGTATCACATGGTTTCTAATTGGTGTTTGATTTCATCAATAGTTTTTTCAATAATATCAATTTTTGATTGTAATTCCAATTTTTTAGTGGGATCTTTTTCTTTCTCTAGTTTTGAGAGATAATGTTCTTTTTCAATAGAATTTTCCTCCAGAGATTTTTTTAACGCAAAGGCAGTTCTTTTATCATCACAGTGCAATTTAGTACCAGAGTGATTTAAGAGAAATTCTATACTCCTACTTCTATTGCAACATAATGCATTTCTGGTATACTGTCCTTTACAACGATTGTACCAATATTAATTCGGTTGTCTTCGTCCCACATGAATACTCTTTCACTTCTTGGCTTCACGAAATCATTTATGAACTGAGACAGGAAGGTTTCAGTATCTTCACGATCATTTTCAGTAAAGAAGAAGATCTCTCCTTCCTTAAATGAAAGTGGAACTTGAATAGTGGTTGGTTCAGATATTTCTAATCCTTCATTTTCAAATATTGATTTTATAATATCAATTCTATCTTGTCGTTGTAATTCTACGAATGTATCATCAGATACAAATGATGGATCAACAACTCCAGAAACTTTTTGCAAATATGCTTCAAATGCTTCTTCTTGGGTATTGCCCAAACCCACATAATATTCCCCAGTAAATGCTGCACCTACTGCTGCAATTGTACCTAACTGAGCTACTACTCCGCCAGCACCTGCGGTATATACAGGAATAAAGTAAACGTCATGTTCACCTACACGATAGAGTATGTTATCGCCAATTCTAGGATTTCGTAATAGAGTTTTTAATTGAGCAAAATCTGGATCTCTATCTAATGCTTCTCTTACCGCTGTTGGACCAATTAATTTAGTAGTTGAATTTAATGGAACTTCATAAAATTGCAAATCTCCTAAATTTTCAAGATCATTTTCTACTACCATATATCCTGCAAGATTTCTTCCCTGAGATCCCCTTAATTCAAGAGAAAGCAGGCCTAAAAATTCGGTAGCCTCAAATCCAGGAGGTTTAGCTTGAATGTAGTAAGTATCTAACCCTGTAGGGATTTCATAAAATTCATTGGCTTGAATAAAGGTCTCAACATCAGTTACATGGTAAATATTGTACATTTCGGTCTTCCAATTGAAAAGTTCTGATGGGTAACGGATTTGTTCTTCTAACCATTCAGGAATTGGTATGAATTGTTCTGAATATTGCTCTGAAAACATCTCAGTAAAGAAATCATCTCCTGTTTTCAGTAATTGAATATCACCGTCTTGCGTATCAACGAGAGCATATCCTACCAATCTCAAATAGGGGTTTCCAACGGACCAAGGAACGTCACCTGTATCAAAACCAATTATTAGTGGAACAAGCCAATAGGAATTTTCTCCGTCAGTAACTGGAAGCGAGTCTAGTTCTTTTCCAAATAGATCATACAAGAAATAAGGATACAATAGTTCCATTCTATCATGAACATCTTTGTATCTCATAATGTGTACTGATTCTGTTGGGAAAGACAACAAAAAGTTGGGCTCAAAAATCCAGCTTAATGGTGGAGATACATCTAAACCTCCTTCACCAGAATAAAATACTCCTCCTAGTTCAGCGCTTACATCCCCTCTAGAATTTGGGTATGCGGACCAAGTTTGTTCAAATAAACCACCTTCACCATAATAGATCTCTCTATCAGAGAAAAATTCAGTACTATCAACAATTTGTCCACCAGTTGCATCCAAAGTAAGGAATCCATTTGGAACATGTGTGTAAACCAAATGTTCGTTATACCACCTATTTTCATTGGCTACAGTAGATGGCAGTACCGGTTTCATAGAAGCAGTCCAGTATAGATTGTTATCAAAACGGAGAATGTCATTATCCTCAAAGTCTACGTATGGAATCAATCCAATTTCTGGTTTCAGTTTTGCAAAGGCAGCCTGCCAGTCCCATATTCTTATAACATCTAAAACATCGCTATTTTGATTAACATAATTTTTAATATTATTTGGAGAGATGTTTTTCAGTTTAACGTCATGATTATTTTCTTGAATGTTATCTAGCTCACCAAGATATCTGTTCACGCCTATTTGTTGAGCCGTATATGGACCCAAATATTCAATTTTTCTAGAATCCGCTATGCTGTTATTTACACCAATTACGGCAATTACTATTATTACAATTACCAAAATTGTAAAAATTCTAATGTAGACATCTCTTTTGAACATATGAGTTAGAACTCTAGAACGGATTTTATCTGCAAATGAAAATGCAAGAAAAGCAAATCCCACTGCTAAAACTCCACCTATCACATACCGTGAATTGTAATCTATCTGATCTGTGAAAAATAAATTAAATCCTGCCCAAATTATTCCAATACCTAAAATAGATTCTATTATGGAAACATAGTTTAGATATCTTGGCTTTCCTTGATTAGAATCTTGGATAAATAAAGTAATTACATCAATAATTTTGTGAATTCCCACATACAAAACTAAACGTAAACCAATTGCAGCTAATAGAGATGGAATTAAAATAATTAAAGCTGGGATCATTGGAACAACTTGTTCAGCTGCATAGTTGGGATTTGTTCCAGGAGTTACAAATGGTAATGAGAATAATGCAGGTAGATTTTCTACTCCAAGAGAATTTCCACCAAGAAAAGAAATTGCTGCAAAACCAAACATGGTGTTGACAAAAAATGCTCCAAATAGCAAAATTTTGGTAACCTGCCATACGGCAAATTGAAGTGGGGTTAGTTTGAAATCTTTAAAGCTTGGAATGTTATTTGATATTGATTGTTGGGGTCCTTGTCCAATAAAGCCAATACCAGTTTTAATTGCATACCAAAAAATGGAAGATCTGGATGCAATATTGACTCTGACTAATGCAATAGCTGACAAAATTAAGGCAGAAATTAAAGAATAGTAGAGAGGTTTGGTAAATTTTTCTCCAAATTCTGTAAAGTTCATTGAAAGAATAACAGCTTGATTTCCTACTATAGCCACAATAGCAATTACAATGATTGCCACAATACCCAATCGAATGTACTTTCCAGCATCAGGTGGTGGAGCTTGTTTATCTGTAGCGGCGCTATACAAAATCAAAGTTTGTTATTGTTCGGTAAATTAATGTCTTACCAGAATAATTGAAATTTTATAGTAATTTTTCTACTTACTTTAGTAAAAACATCAAATTTTCAGTAAGAATATGAATAGAGTTACAAATTCTAATCGATTGTTGCTAAATTCTTACAAATCATGTACGCTGCAGCATAGGTGGGAACAGTAATTCTTTCACCGTTATATGGTCCAAATTTCTTTTTTCTAAGTTTGAATTCTATTGGGCAGTGGGCTGTTATTTCTATACTATTTTCATTTAGAAAGGAAGATTCGGTGTAGGGATCAAAGGTTTTGAGATCTTTACAAAAAACTTTAGCTAATCCGCTTTTGCTATTCAAGGAACCTGGTAGCCTAAAGATGCGATGTATATCCATAGTTACATTTGGATCAATTTGCGTACCAATCTTAAAGGATAGAGTTTCTAAATTTTTTTGAAAGTTTGAATAACCATTTGTGATTAATTCTGATATAATTTTAGATCTTTTTGATTTAGAACCAAATACTTCTTTGGAAAATCTTCCCTTCCAACCTTTGTCTTCAAAATTTGGAAATGATGAACGATTTGGTTTCATTTTTTTCATTCCGAAAGTTTCAGGAATAGCCCCTTTGAACATAATATAATCTACTAATTCGGATCTCTCTCTGGAGCCAATCTCTTGAAATTGGGAATTGTATACATAAACATGAAATCCTTCGTTTCCAGAAAAATATACATGAATGTTGTTTTCTTCTACACCCAAATCTTCCATTAGA
This sequence comes from Nitrososphaeraceae archaeon, assembly GCA_025922755.1. Classification (GTDB taxonomy): domain Archaea; phylum Thermoproteota; class Nitrososphaeria; order Nitrososphaerales; family Nitrosopumilaceae; genus Nitrosomaritimum. Next base: position 9,067 of record JAICHE010000014.1, on the reverse strand, counting down.
ATATTTTTTAGTTTTTTTACTTCATTTTTTGATGCATCAATACAATTGTTACATGGGAGTGACTTTGTTTCTAATTTTGAAGATTTACAATTTTGACAAAAATCACTTAGATGTGTTACTTGGTTACATTCATTACATTTAGTAACACAATGATTTTTGCGGCAACCTAAATGAAGATCTTTGGAGTCAATATCAAAAATAAGATCTGCTTCTTTCCAATCTTTTTCTTTCATAGAAAGATTAGGAAAAGAGTAATAAGCATTTGAGCAATATACGTCTGAAGGAATATTTTGCATTAGTAAGAGATGCAATTCCTTATCATCTTTCAATGAAATATGACGAGTCATTCCAGAATTGAATTTTTGGTATCCAAATTCTCTTTCAGAAGTTCTTTCTGGGACATGGATTAGATCAAAATGATCAAAATAATATTTTTTAAAAGATTCCTCTAAAAATTTTATTTCTTTTTCTTTCATTTACGTTCTTTTTTTCCAAATTGTAGGGGATTAAAGATATTATTGCATTCAGGAATGGCAAAGCAAAGATTTTGTGTCTTTAATTTTTCACATGAGGGACATGAATATTGAGTCCCACTTCCAGATGTTCCTTTCAAATGATTTAGTTGGTATAAAGTGACTTTTTCATTATAATCAGGAGCATTTTTGAATAATGGTGCTATTTGTTCAACTGATTGATTCCTTGATAGTAAAAATGTAGCCAGCATAAATCTTCCAGAGTGTGGGAGATTTTCACCCTTTTCTAACACATCGATAGCATGTTTGATGCAAGGAGGATATTCTCCAGTTGTAACAGAATGGGTAACGAATTTTTTCGATAAATTAACTAATTTTGCAACTTGATCCTCAAATCCAGGAATCATTGAAGGTGTTTTTGCATTAATTATTTTTGAGTTGATGTAATTTCCTAATTCTTTTCTTATTAGTCGAACTGTTTCATGAGGGGTGAGAAAAACATACCCATTTTCTACGTGTCTGTTAATTAGTTTCCATTCCCTCTCATGAAAATTAATAGAGTGAGTTAAGTAATTAGAAATTGGAATTATAAAATAATCGTCTAATTTTTTAATTTGAATAGAAAATAAATCATCGATAATTCTTATAGCCAATTCTTTTTTTGATTCATCTGTTATATTTGCCAAATCTTTTTCAAGATATTTTTCTGCACGTCTAGCTTCTGCAAGAGAAAATCTTTTGATCAGTGTATTCATTCCTGTTAATTTCAATAATACAATGGCCAGAAGAAATGAAAAAACTTCTCTCTCCAATACATAATCTTTAGATGCCTCTCCATCAATTAGATCAGATTTGTAGATTTTACCATCTGCAGATACTTGGACTCTATCGAGGGCTTTTTCAACTGAAAGTTTTAGGTCAGGATCAGTTCCAAATTGTTGAAGGGTGAATCCTTTATCTTTGAGATATTGTCCTGCATCTGCTAAAAAGGGATATTTTGCAATTTCATCTTTTCCAAGAGTAATCAATGTTAATGATTAACGACATTTACATAAAAATCTGGTTTTTGCCTTAAAGTAGTTGGTGGTTTAAATTATGTTTAGATAAAATCGTCAACATGCAGATCGGTTGCCATGTTTCGATCTCTGGCTCTATAGATAAAGCAGTAGACAATGCTATTGAGAGGGAATGCTCTGCATTTCAGATATTTACGAGAAATCCAAGGGGATGGCATGCAAAAGAACTATCTGAAATTGATATCAAAAATTTCAAGGACAAGTTAAAGGCTAGTAAAATAGATAGATTGGCTACTTGTGCTCATATGCCATATCTGCCAAATCTTTCGAGTCCTAAAAAAGATGGTTTTGAAAAATCTGTGAAATCCTTAGTTGAAGAAGTAGAAAGATGTGGAAAATTAGGAATACCATACCTTGTGACTCATCTTGGAAGCCATTTAGGTACTGGTGAAGAAGAGGGAATAAAACGATTAGTCCAGGCATTAACAACAGCTGGTCAAGTAAAAAATGATGTGATGATTTTATTGGAAAATACTGCTGGGCAAAAAAATTCAGTAGGCTCTGGTTTTGAGCAATTGGGGGAGATTTTCAGGATGTTAAAGCCTGTAAAAAAATTTGGAGTGTGTTTGGATACTTGTCATGCGTTTGTTTCAGGTTATGATTTGAGAACTGAAAAAGGAGTTAAAGAAACTTTTAAGGAATTTGAAAAACATGTTGGAATGGAAAATCTAAAGATTTTACATCTTAATGATGCAAAGGGAGACATTGGTTGTAACCTAGACAGGCATTATCATATTGGATTAGGAAATATCGGAGAGGAAGGGATGAAAGCTGTGATTAAATTAATTTCAAAGAAAAAAATTCCAATAGTATTAGAAACACCAATTGATGATATCAGAGATGATTTTGAAAACGTTAGGATTGTTAAGGAATTGTTATGAAATGATGGAGAAACAAATTAAATGAATTACGAAAATGTCATGAAACTTGCCCTTGAACGTGGATTTTATTTTCCAAGTTGCGAGGTGTATGGAGATGCACAAGCAGGTTTTTGGGAATATGGTCCATCTGGGGTAGGATTGAAAAATAAATTCTTAGAATTATGGAGAAGAGAGCTGGTAAGAAGAGACGGAATGTTGGAAATTGATGGATCACAAATAATGTCAAAATCAGTATTTGAGGCTTCAGGACATCTAGGTAGTTTTGCTGATCCTATCATAAAATGCACCAATTGTAAGTCAACATTTAGAGCCGATAGAACAATTGCTGAAATGGCCAAAATAGACATACCCGAAAGTGCCGATTTGGAGGACTTTGATAAGGCTATTAAAGAAAATGACATTAAATGTCCAAAATGTAAGGGCACTTTTGAAAATACAAAGAAATTCAACATGATGTTTAAGGTCGGAATTGGTCCTGAAGAAGAAATTGCTTATCTTAGACCTGAAACATGTCAATCTATTTTTGTAGATTTTCCAAGATTGTTTAAAATCATGCGTGGAAAATTGCCTTTAGGCATTGCACAGGTTGGAAAAAGCTTTCGAAATGAGATTGCTCCAAGACAAAGCTTACTTCGATTAAGAGAATTTTATCAAGCAGAAATTGAAGTATTTTGTAATCCTGCAAGATTACAGGAAATAGAAAGATTCGAAGAGATTCAAGATACTGTGATAAGAGTTCAAACTGAATCAGAACCTGTATCTATGACCTGTAAAGAGGCTGTAGAGAGAAAAATTATCCCAAACAAGTTTGTTGCATATTATCTAGGAATATTAACTGAATTTTATGAAAAAACTGGAATTGATATTACTAAAAGTAGATTTAGAAAGCTTGGTGAAAAAGAAAAAGCATTCTATGCAGAAGTTGCTTTTGATTTTGAAGTTGAAACAACTATTGGTTGGCTTGAATTAGTTGCATGCAATTATAGATCTGATTATGATTTATCTAGTCATGCTAAAAAAAGTAAAGAAAAGTTTGAAGTGATGGATAATGACGAAAAAGTCCTTCCTCATGTATTTGAAATTTCAATGGGTATTGATCGGAGTTTGTATACAATTTTGGAGCATAGTCTAAAAGATGACAAAGAAAATGAGAGAACTGTTTTATCACTTAAACCATATCTTTCACCGATTCATGTAGGAGTTTTATCACTTGTGAAAAAAGATGGATTAAAGGAAAAAACTGATGAAATTTATGTTAAATTGAAAAGGAAATTTGATGCCTTTTTAGATCATTCGGGTGCAATTGGAAGAAGGTATAGAAGATTAGATGAAATTGGATCACCATTTGCCGTTACTGTGGACCATCAAACTTTGGAGGATGAAACTGTAACTATACGAATGAGAGATTCTATGGAGCAAAAAAGAGTAAAAGTTTCGGAACTTGATTCTATTCTTGGAGAATATACTTCCTTTCCATAGTCGTGTAAAGGAGACCTATTCCTTAGAGTTATTTTATTAAAAATTAATAACCAATGATTTTTGGAGTGAACGTATGTCTGAGGCGAGGGGAGTGAATGCAAATCAAGGTGCCCAAGTTTCTATCATAATTCCAACATATAATGAGTCAAGAAACATTATTGGAATTCTAAAATCCATAGGGGAAAACTTGCCAAAAAATATTACCGCTGAGGCAATAGTGGTTGATGATAATTCTCCTGATTTAACAGGTAAAATTGTGGAAGAATATTTGAAAAATGTTAAAAAAATCGCAGGGTATACCATGGACATTATTCATAGGACTTCAAAAAATGGTCTTAGTTCTGCAATTCTTAGTGGAGTTCAACGTGCAAAGGGAGATACAATTGTAGTGATGGATAGTGATTTTTCTCATCCTCCACAAATTATTCCAAAAATGATAGAGTCATTAAAAAAATATCAATGTGATATGGTAGTTGCTTCTAGATACATTAATGGTGGGAAAATAAAAGGATGGACTCTAAAAAGAAAAATAATGAGTAAAGTTGCAACATTAATTGCAACAAAAGGATTAGGAGTGAAGACCAAGGATCCAATGTCAGGCTTTTTTGCATTTAAAAAAAATATTTTAAAAGGAATTAATTTTGATGCAATCGGTTACAAAATTCTATTAGAAATTCTGGTTAAAAAGAGCGGAATTGCTGTAAAAGAGATTCCTTACACATTTGAAAATCGAAGTTTTGGTTCAAGTAAATTAGATAGTTCTACGGTTACTGATTACTTCAAATCAGTATGGAAGTTGTATAAATTTGGAAAATCTGAAGAAAAAGGTGAAAAACGTAAATCAGTTCGTTTTATTTCAAAAGCAAGTAGATTCTATACAGTAGGATTATCTGGATTTGGTGTAAATTATTTAATTTCCTTGCTCTTTGCAAGTGGAATTTCTGATATGTGGTACCTGCATGCTAATTTAATAGGAATAATTGCATCAATCACAACAAATTTCCTGTTAAACAAGACTTGGACATTTGGTGACAGAGACTTTTCAAGGAAAAAAACTTTAAAACAATATGGGAAATTTGTTACCTTTAGTTCCCTTGGAGCATTAGTTCAATTAGGAATGGTTTTCTATTTGGTTGACGGTTATGGCTTATCATATCCAATTTCCCTAGTACTTGCAGTTTTAACAGCAGCCTTTGGAAACTATGTTCTCAATAAGAAGTATACATTCAAAGAAAAAGTTTGGGGCTAAATTAGAAAAATAAAACAAAAAGAGTGACTGTTCGCCTTAATCTTCTACTCAAATGAAGATGAAGATTGAGACGAAAGTCCAGTTTGAGATGGTACAGATGGGAATTTATCTCCAATCTGTTGTTCAGCAACTGCAGATGCTTCTTGAAGAATCTTTTCAGTTTCTTCACTTGAAGAATCAGTCTCTAGACTAAATGAATCTCCTGCCAGAGAGTCCATCATTAATCCATTGAGAGTCTGTGTCATTGCATTCAATTCTGAGTCTGCTTCTGGCATGAATCTTCCAAGTGATGACTTTAATCCCTTCATTGTAGACATCGCTGGTCCAATTGCTACCATTGCATCGCCGAGGTCATGAATAGTTGTCAATCGTAATTGAACTTGTTCCAATGACATTCTTGCATTGCCGAGCATTTTTGTAACTTTACGAATTTCAGCTAATTCGTTTGACAAAACTTTACTTGTGCTAGTATCATGTTGTTGCATCGCAGTCACGATTCTCTTAAAGAGTTGCGCATCTCTTTCATGCAGCTTACCAAGCATAGAGTCCATTTTGCTAATTTGAACTTGTAGTTTGTTTACTGCAGTTTGAATTCGTGGTTTTAATGCACCTTGTGGTTGTACTGCATCACGTATTTTGCCAGTTACACTTTGAGTCTCTTGTCGAGCCCAAGTCTTGTCGAAGTTTGGCATGATAGGGAATTTAGAAGTTGATTCTTAATGAGCGGTGTGTATTTAGATCAACTTTAGACTAAATTTAGCTAACAAACTATTATGCCTGTAAAATTATTTAGAAAATGTGGCCAAAATAGTTGTTTTTGATTCTGGTTTAGGCTCAATATCAATAATCAAGTCCATTCAAAAAACCTGTAAAAGTAAAATTATCTATTTCGCAGATCAAGAGAATTTTCCGTATGGCAAAAAATCAAAACCAGAATTAGAAAAAATAATTAAAAGATCAATTGATACACTTGAAAAAAAATTTAATCCAGATTTGATTGTAATTGGCTCGAATACACCTACCATAATGTTGGATATTACCAACAAAAAAATTTTTGGAGTAAATCCCCCATTAAAAACGGCTGTAAAATATTCTAAATCAAAAAATGTTGGGATTTTAGGTACTGAATCAATGATAAAAAGTAAAAATCTTTCAAAATTTATCGCAGATTGCGGAATTTCAAAAGATGTCCAAATTCATAAAATTAATGCATCAAACCTAGTTCAACTTGTAGAATCAGGAAAATTTTTGAAAAATACAATTTACTGTAGATATTTTATTAAAAATTTATTAGAAAATATTTTTTTAAAAAATCAAATTGATGTAGTTACGTTATCTAGTACACATTTACCATTTTTAAAACCTATTTTAGTTTCAGTCTTTCCAAAAATACGATTTATTGATCCAGCAGATGATGTTGCAAGAAAGATTTGTAAAAAATTTAAAAATAAACCATCTAACAAAAATTTTATAAAAATATATTCTTCGGACAAAACCAAAACATTTCAAAAGAATCTATCAAGTTTGGGAATTAAAAATAAGATTTATTATTTTTCTATTTGACTTTGGATTTTCTATACCCATGACTAAATTTTTTGTCATAAAGTTTTGAAAATTCATAAGTTGTAGAATCAATAACTTCGCTGATTATCACAATTGCTGTACGGGTGATTTTTTCATCTTTTACTTTTTTTGCAATGTTACTGAGGGTTCCTTTGACAATTTTTTGATCTTCCCAGCTGGCTCTATAAATTACAGCTACCGGTGTGGATTTTTTGTATCCGCCTGCCAGTGATTCCTCTACAATGTGAGACAATAAATGAACACTTAGATAGAAAATCATAGTTGCTTTGTGTTTTGCCAACTCTGAAATTTTTTCTCTTTTTGGTACTTTTGTTCTAGATTCTGCCCTAGTGACAATTATTGTCTGAGTGATTCCCGGAAGTGTTAGTTGCGTTCCTATTTCTGCTGCCGAGGCTAAAAATGCTGTAACTCCAGGCACTACCTTTGAGGAAATTCCTTTTTCTTGTAATTTATCAATCTGCTCCTTAATGGCTCCATAAATAGAGGGATCTCCATCATGTAATCTAACAACTAGTTTGTCTTTTTTTGCACTTTTATACAAAATATCAAAAATTTCTTCTCTTACTAATCCTGCCGCATCATGCATTTTTCCTTTTTTACAAAGATTAAGAATTGCAGGTGGAATCAAGGAACCAGAATAAACTACAATATCAGCCTTTTGAATTAGTTTTTTAGCTTTAATTGTAATTAATTCAGGGTCACCTGGTCCGCAACCCACAAAGAAAACATCAGACACGTTTTACCACCAAAATTGAAAAATATTTTGTTGTAAGAGTTCCATCATTCACTTCTCCTAAAGTTAATTTTCTTATTATTTCATTTTCTGTTCCAAGGTCTTGTCCAATTGCAAAAATAGAATCATCTGGAAATCCGGCTTCTTTTAAAAGATTAATAACTTGGTCAAAATATCTTCCATCTTTTAGGAATACCATTGTTTCTGAATTTTTAGCAATTTCTTTTACTGTACTCAAATCATAACAAGAGGGTATTATTGAAACTTTTTCCGCCCCTTCTGCAATGCTAACTCCTACTTTGGATGCAAATGTAAACATTGAAACAATTCCTGGTATAACACTAATTTTCATATTTGGGTGATTTGTTTCAATTTCTTTATGCATGTAAATCCATGTACTATACAAATAGGGATCTCCTACTGTGATATAGACAACATTTTTTCCAGACAAAACTTTTTCGGCCATTATTTTTGCATTTTTTTTCCAAGTGGACTTGAGAACTTCTTTGTCTTTGGTCATTGGAAAAATTAATTTTATAATTTCTTGATTTTTTGATTTATCGATTAAGGACGATATTACTGATAAGGCTATACTTGGCCTATCTTCTTTTGATGCAGGACACATGATAACATCAGCATTATGAATTGCATTAACTGCCTTTACCGTGAGTAGTTCTGGATCCCCTGGCCCAACTCCAATTCCTATTAATTCAGGCATGAAAAATATGATTTTGTTCCCAATTAAAAAGCTAGATTAGGTCTTGGTTGCTGAGATTATCGTTACTGGATTCCGAGCAAGCATCATTGTTCCTTTTGTAGTTTTTTTGCTTTTTGAAATAGTAACTTGAGTTATATCAATTGAATCAAAATTAAGATTATCAAGTATTTCTAGCACAGAATACAAAGTCTCAATAAGAATAATTCCAATTACAATTCTACCTCCAGGATTCAATTTATCCTGTGCTAATTGAACAATCTCTTTTGTATCTCCGCCAGTTCCACCAATAAAAATAGAATCTGCTTTTCCCAATTCTAGAATTTTTTCTTTTGCATTACCATGAATGACTGAAATATTAGAGATTCCAAATTTCTCAATGTTTTTCTTTGTTAATTCAACAGCATTCTCATCATAGTCTATAGCTATGACTTTGCCAGTTTTTTCTATTTGAATAGCTGCTTCAATAGAAATTGAACCACTTCCACATCCAACATCAAAAACAGTAAAACCAGGCTTTAATCTTGCTTTGCTTAACTGAATTGTTCTTATTTCTTCTTTAGTGATTGGTACTTTTTCTGTTCTTTCAAAATATTCATCAGGAATTCCCGGAGTTTTATAATCCCACATAAATAATCACTGATTAAATTGATTTAAGAAATTAGATATTGATTCCACTGGAAGCATCTCCTGAATGCACTAGGGTATAAGTTACAATCCAAGTAAATAGATACAAGAAAATATAACTACCAATTCCTTGTGTAACAATTTTTTTTCTATCAGAAGAGGGTAATTGCATCTTCATTCCTTTGGCAACAACAATTGTTCCGGCAAAAATTATAATCATAAAGGCAATTGAAGCCCATCTTCTTTCTTC
>JAICHE010000013.1 GCA_025922755.1 Nitrososphaeraceae archaeon | reverse complement strand
GTACTTTCTACCAAAGTTGGAATTAATGTATTTCTTGATGGTTATCTTCCAACTGAAAATGTAAGATTTCGAGATAAAAAATTCTCATTTGATGTGTCTTCCTCTTCAACAGATGAGTTTCAAATTGGAAGTGAAATTATTACTTATCCAAAATTAGAGAAAAGATTCCCTTCGTTTTCTGTCACAATTGAGCCTGGAAAGGTGCATAAAGGAGAAGTTTTGGGCATAATGGGCGCAAATGCGCTAGGAAAAACAACAATGATGAAAATGATTGCAGGGGTAGACAAACCAGATACTGGAGATGTAGACAAAAAAATAAAGATTGCCTACAAGCCACAGTATCTTCAAAACGATATCGATATTGAGGTAGTTGCATTACTCGATAAAGCAAACGAGTCTCCTATAGAGGGCAGTCAAGAAGAAGAGCAAATTATAGATCCGCTAAAAATCAAAAAACTTTACAACAAATCGGTAAAAAATTTGTCTGGGGGAGAACTGCAAAAGGTTGCAGTGGCAACATGTCTTTTGCAAAAAGTTGATTTGTTTGCACTTGATGAGCCATCCGCATTTTTAGATGTTGAGGACAGAATTGCTGTTGCAAAGTTTTTACAAAAGTTTGTTCGTTCCTTTGGGAAATCAGCAATAGTAATTGACCATGATATTCAGTTAATGGACCTCATATCAGATTCCATGGTAATATTTGAAGGAGAATCTGGACTGAAAGGACATGCAACTTCTCCCATGCCAAAAGCTGATGCAATGAATAGATTTCTAAAATCACTAGACATGACATTTAGACGCGATGAGAAAAGTCTCAGACCCAGAGTAAACAAGTTGGAAAGCAGGTTAGATAAAGACCAAAAGGTCTCAGGTAATTTTTACTACAAAAATTGACACGGATGCTAAAAAAAGCACTGGAAAGTATTCTCACCCCACAAGAAAGCGATGAGTTAATTTCGGCATTTGATCAGATTGGGGAGATCATAATTGTTCGAATACCAGATTCCCTTTTACCCAAGAAAAAATTGATTGGAGAAACGCTCCTAAATGAAGTAAAAATTGTAAGAAGCGTCTTTTATCAGGCATCTCCAGTAGAAGGGGATTTTCGTACCAGAAATCTCGAGATACTTGCAGGGGAAGACAAAACAGAAACAGAATACAAAGAATTTGGATGCAGGTTTGTAGTAGATGTGGCAAATGCATTTTTTTCTCCACGTCTATCCACAGAGAGGGAAAGAATAGCGAATCTAGTTCAGGATGGGGAAACTATGGTCAACATGTTTGCGGGAGTAGGAATGTTTTCTATTATGGCTGCAAAAAAGAAAAAATGCACAGTGTATAGTTTGGATATCAATCCTATTGCCTCAAAATTATGTGAAAAAAACATAAAGATTAACAAACTTGCAGGCAATGTCATCTCAATTAATGGGGAAACATCAAAAATCATAGATGAGCAGTTGGAGAATAAAGCAGATAGAACACTTATGCTTCTTCCTGAAAGATCAGATGATTTTCTTGATGCTGCAATAAAGACTACGAAAGATGGCGGGATAATTCATTATTATTCGCACATCCATGCAGATAAAAAAGCAGATGCAGGAAAATTATCTGAGAAACATTATCTTGAGGTGACACCTGTCAAATCAGAAATTCTAACTTCAAAAATAGTCAGACCGGTTGGTCCAAGGTATTATCAAACAGTAGTGGATGTAAAAATTTCCAAGTGATTTAATCATCGGAGGATATAGTTGCGGATGATGGTTTTGTAGTTGCCATGACATATCCAATCCACGCAATTACCCCAAGTATTCCCCCAGTAATCATCAAGATTGACAACTGAAGTACAATTGGGCTCCATTCTGAGAGCATCAACAAATATGCATAAACGAAAAAAGCTGCAATACACAAGATGAATATTGTGATTCCTGTGCCTTTACGTTTGTCCATCGCGATAAAATTAGTTGTGATATATTTATTGGTTTGAACTATTTTTCAAATTCAATTGCCATAAGGTAAGCATCTTCTCCATCTCTGTAATATGCATTGAGTTGTTGTTTAATTACAAATCCTAATTTTTCATACAACCTAACTGCTTCTGTATTGCTGCATCTTACCTCAAGATAAAATTCATCACATTTTTTTAATTTAACACCATTGATGGATTCTTCAACTAGAGCTTTTCCTATTCCTTTTTTTCTAAATTCTTCGAGAACCGCAATAGATACTACATGTCCTTTTTTTACGAATCCTAATCTCTTAAAATTTGAAAATCCATACTCTGTTTTACACATTACATATCCAACATGTTTCCCATTAACCTCAGCGACGATAAATGCCTCTGGGATTTCAGCCAAGAGACTTTCGTAGAAATAATCAGAATAATGTTCTGGAAGAGTTTTCAGGTTGATTTCCATTACAGGTATTAGATCGCTTGGTTCGGCCCTTCGGATTATTACATCATTGATTTGTCTTAATATTACCTGCATATCTATGGTAATCTACATTTGATATTTAATTTTATGAATAGTATGTTCTTGGTATTACAAAATGATAATCTACGCACTATACTTTCGAGTGTTTTTCACAATCCTTTCCTAATCTGGGAAGACCACAAAGCCATTTAATGGAAAGATTACAAGTTACCTTGGAATGAGCGATTCTAGTCAAGAAGATGTTATTTCTATTGTCAATTCAATGTTTGATGTAACGGATTTTAACAAATCTTTGTACTCCCTTGAATTCAAAATAGAAGATTATGAATTCAAGTCAAAATTTGAAGAACTGGCACGAAGACTAGAGGATATGAATTACGTATGCAAATTGGAGAAAATGAGTGATGGAAAATACTTGATCATTCAAAGGTTTCCACAAAAAAAACCACGAAAGTGGCTTAATGCTTCATGGACTCCACGAATATTGTTTGCAGTCGTAGTCAGTTTTGTAATGATTGATGGTTATGTAAGAACAGATTTAGCAAATTCCATAATTGAAATTGGAAACCCCTATGAAATGGCTGGCGTCTACACTTTATCACTTTTAGGAATTTTAGGAATACATGAGTCAGGACACCTAATCGCTGCCAGAATACACAGATTAAAGACCACATGGCCATATTTTATCCCAGGATTACCCGTTATTGGAATACCCACCTTTGGAGCTTTTATCCAATCAAGAGGTTTAACTATAAATCGAGAAATTTTGTTTGACGTTGCTATTGCAGGTCCTATTGCAGGATTAATTATCGCAATAATTGTTTCAATATTTGGCGCATATACTGCACCCGTTCTTGAAGAAAGTATAGCTCAGGGACTTTATGAAGACTCAAGATTGATGGAATGGGAACTTGGTGAGCCTTTACTAATGACAGCATCACTTGCAATGTTTGGAAAAGGAGGAGATGGCGGAGAAGTGTTAATGACTCCTTTGATGTTTGCTGCATGGATTGGATTTTTAATTACATTTTTGAATTTACTTCCAGCTTGGCAATTAGATGGTGGACATCTTGCAAGAACTTTACTTGGTCCAAAATTACATAGATATGCAACCTATGGAAGCATGGCAATTCTAGTTTTACTAGATTTTTGGCTAATGGCAATTTTAATTCTAATCATGAGTTCTAAAAATCCAAGCGCAAATCCTCTTGATGACATATCCCCACTTTCTAGAAACAGAAAATTGGCATATGCAGGGGTAGTAGGGTTGGCTATTTTGTGTGCACCCTTACCTTCTGGCTTGTTACCTTGGTAAGATTCGGGCACCATCTGAAACTACAGCAACTTTTTGTCTTGCTCCTTGTGTTTTTAGGATGTATTCCATAGCCTCTTTGATTCCTGAAATTGAAATCATGTTTAATTTCTTTGAGTAAAATTCAGGCAAGATGGAAACAAGTCCTATTTGAAAATTCTTTTGAACCTCTGTAAGAAATAACAAGTCTTCCATTCCTGCAATGTATTTGGTTGGGTTTCGAAGTTTTTCAAGAGGCAGTCTTTCTTCAATGTATTGCTGAAGTGCATCAGATCCCAAACCTGCTTTGCATTCTGCTACTAAAATTGCAAGACCTCCGTTTTGTATTGCATTTGAGCAGTTCCAAAGAGATGAGAGGGATTTACTTAAAGTGTCATTGCTTGCATCTTTACCAGTACTAATAATCATGGATTTTTGTTTTCCAATATCCTGAATGGCAAAAGATTCCAGAGTTTTAGTAAGCGACATAGTTTCGGATGGATGTCCAATGGAAAAATCAACTATTCCTTTTGAATTTGCAACAACTTCAATTCCTTGAATCTCAAAATTATTTGCAAACTTTTTTGCTTCTTCTAGGCTATCTGTTGGTTGGCCCGGAGTTGGGAGATTACCTTTTCTTTTGGCATATGCAGATAGCATTTGATCCTGTCCAAATTTTCTAATTAATCTAGTAGATATGGTCTCGTATCCGAATAATCCATCAAATTCCATCTCTGCAATAAAAAACAGATTGGAATTTGACAGGTCACCAGTATCAAATTCGTTAATTGAGCTCCCTTCAGGCATTCCTGCCTTTACCTGGTTCATGATTTTTTTCTCTGCTAAAACATTTGGGAATGGCAGGGATTTTTGCTCACATAATGTAAACAGAGAGTTGATAATTTTTTGAATAGATCTGGAATTGTGTAAAACTACCAAATCCATGGGTTTTGACAAATTCAATGATCCTAGCTTTTCATTGATTGCAGGATCCTCCAAAATGGTTCCCTCTGAATCAATTTTTTTCTCTAAATTTTCAGCTCGGATGTCTAAAACAACGTCAGTTATACCATAATTCAACCAGATCTCAGGCACAATACTCCAAGCAATACAAACCAAAATAAATCCAGTGAAGCTAATTTTGGTATGGATTTTGTGAAAGAGTTTTCAACATTTCTGTATGAAAAGAAAATAATTCAATTTGGAGATTTTACTCTGGCAAGCGGAAAGAAAAGTTCCTACTATGTAGATTTACGATTAGTTCCTAGTTATCCACATGAGTTTCGAAAGATGGTAAAATACCTTCAAAATGAGATAATCAAAGATGTAGGATTGGAGAATTTTGATTCTTTGGTATCTGTCCCCACAGGTGGTTTGGTTATTGCTTCTGCTTTGGCCATCGAAACAGTAAAGCCGCTAATCTATGTTAGAAGTAAGCCAAAAGATTATGGGACCTCAAAATCAATTGAAGGGAAGATTCATGATGGATTAAAGGTTGTAATGATAGATGATGTGGCCACAACAGGAGGCTCTGTTGTCAACGGCATAAAAGCTCTCAAAGAAGCAAATGTCGAAGTTAAAGACGCATATGTGATTGTAAATAGAATGGAAGGTGCAGATGAGTCACTCAAAGAGCAAGGAGTGACCTTACACACTATAGCAAATGTAATGCAAATTACAAAGGCGTTGCATGAGGAAAATCTAGTCAATGATGAGGTCTTGCAAAAAGTTCAAGATCAAATTAATGCAAAATAATTAGTGGCAGCTCAGACAAATGCCTTCCAATCATCATTCAGATATAACTCTGATTCTTCATTGCGGCCATTAAATTTTACCTCTAGTCATTTTAAAACTAATAGAATTATTATGGGCCCGAAGGGCTTCGATCCCTTGGCTCACCGGTTATGAGCCGGTTACTCTACCAAGCTGAGTTACGGGCCCTACAAAAATTGGATATATCTTCGGTTTAAAATGTTATCAGCCTAACAGTATGCTTCATAGCAACTATCAAGCAACAAGTTTTGCGCAGAAATTGACTTGTCTGCAATCTGTAGCAGCTCATCAGTATTGGTAGAAGGTGTTTCCAAGATATTTCTCCAGGCTGCTGCATGTCGGATGTCGGCCTCAGTGTGTAATTTGAAATATTCTGTTGCATTATCATTTGTCATACCGTAGAATTGTGCCATACCATCAAGTTTAGTTTGGCTGATTTTTGGAATCTCTTTTTCAAATGCATACATTGCACAAGAGCCACCTTCATAGGTATTCATCAATTCACCCAAATCAGATATTGCTTTTTTGGTCTTCTCTAATCCTTCATAATTTGTCAATTCCTCTTCAGGAATTCCGAGTTCGCCGGCAAATTTTATCCAGGGTTGAATATGATCTGCCTCTTCTTGTTGATTATCAACCAGTTCAGGTATAACTGATTCTGGTGCTTTTTCAATAATTGGACTCATAAATGATGGAACTGCTTTTACAAGTTGAAAATACTCTTTAGAATATCCTGCTAAAGATTCTACTGTTAATTTTCCATCAGACCACATTTCGTAAAATGGATGTTTAAGTAAGCTTCTTTCTTCAATCATTTCATCGATTCTTTTTATCAAATTCATATGACATCTCCTAAATCGCCAGTAAAAAAATCTTTGTTGTTTACAAAAGATTTTATGGATAAAATATGGAATTGGATTGGGTTCCAGTGGTGTAGACCGGTCAAGCATACTGCCCTTTCAAGGCAGTGATCCCGGGTTCAAAATCTTACGATGAAAGTCCCGGCTGGAGCACCAAGATTTATTTAGTAATGACAGAGGTTTGTCTTTAGGCCATCTTGGACAGGAAAAATTTAGAGATTAATCCTCTACTTGAAACCTATGGAAAATATATTGATAAGATTAACCAATCCTTAGATAAGGAATTAGATCTATATTCTGAATCAGAGTTTATTGAGCCTTTAAAATATTCTTTAGATGGAGGAAAACGAATCAGGCCAATTATTCTTGTATTAGCTGCTGAAAGTGTTGGTGAAGTTGATGATAACACGTTGGCAGCATCTTGTGCAGTAGAGTTTCTGCACATGGAATCTATTATTCACGATGACATTATCGATAATGAAACGCTCCGAAGGCAAAAGGATCCATTTCATATCAAATATGGGTATAACACTAGTGTTTTAACTGGTGACTTTGTTTTGGGACTAATTTTAGGAATCTCCTCCAGACTTGATAATGCAAGAATAACAAAGGAATTAGCTAGCACTGCGATGCTAATGAGTGAGGGCGAGATGATTGAAAACAGATTAGAGGCTAGTGAAGATGTTACCTTTGATGATTATCTAAAAGTTATAGAATACAAAACAGCAGTTGCATTTCAAGCAGCATCAAGGATTGGTGCAATAATTGGTAAGGGAACTGAAGAAGAAATTGAATCTCTTACAGAATATGGAAAAAATATTGGAATAGCATATCAAATCAGAGATGATTTGTTTGATTGGAAAAATGAGGACAAATTATTTAATTTACTTATCAAGAAGAGTTCTGATCCAAGAGATGTTTTTAATAAAATGGAAGAGATGTTAAAAGAATATTCTGATAAAGCTCGAAAAGGTTTGAGAAAAATTCCTGATAATGATGCAAAAAATAATCTTGATAATTTAATTAAATTTACAATGTTTAAGGCATAAGTCCTAAACTAACTATCGGAGTTGCATATTCTACAAATTTGATAATTGGATCTGGATAGACACCAAATCCAACTAGGAAGATTATTGAAAATACTACAACTGCAATTACTGATTTTGGTTCAGAAACTCTCTTCTCTGTTTCTCCCTCAAAGTACATTCGTCTCATAATCCAACCATAGTAAGCTAGTGATAGAGCACTGTTAAGGACACCAGCTATTGCAAGCCAAGGAGCCCACCATAAAGCACCACCCGCATCAAGAGCACCTCCAAAGAGCATCAATTTACTCCAGAAACCTGCAAGTGGTGGAACACCTGCCAATGCCAATAAGGAAATTACTAGTCCAAGAGATGTAATTGGCATTTTTCTGCCAAGACCCTTTAGTTTATCTAAATTGGTTACTGCAAGAGTAGTTACTATTCCTGCAACGGCAATGAATGCCATTCCTTTCATTACTGCGTGGTTGAGTATCTGGAATAATGAGCCCTGCAAGCCAAGAGAGCTGTAGGGAGATACTGCAAGTCCAATCAATATGTAACCAGCATGGGCAATGCTAGAATATGCCAACATCCTTGAGAGATTCTTTTGCATAATTGCTGCTACGTTACCAATGGTCATAGTCATGATTGCTAAGATTCCTAAAGCTAATGTCCAATCAAGATTAAGGACTACCATTCCAAGAACCACAATTCTGATGGTTGCTGCAAATCCTGCCTTTTTGGTACCAGCAGCTAATAGTGTGGTGATTGTTGGTGGAGAGCCCTCATAAGTATCTGGGAGCCATTGATGGAATGGAACTAGTCCCATCTTAAATCCAAATCCTGCAACAAACATTCCTACTGAAAGTAATGCTAGTGGAAGAAGTCCTGGGTCTAAGTTAGAATATCCTTGTATTATTTCACCGATGTTAGTAGAACCTGTAATACCATATGTTAGTGAGATACCGTAAACGATTATTGCAGATGATAAGGCGCCAAATAAGAAGTACTTTAGGGCAGCTTCGTTAGATTGGGGATTTCTCTTGATGAATCCAACAAGAGCATATGTTGGGATACTCATCAGCTCCCATGCAACAAACAACATAATCAGGTCAGTAGAGTATGCAACTAGGACCATACCAATTGTAGATAGTAGGATTAACGAATAGTAGATTGCAGGATAGTTGTGCTTTCTCATGTAGTTGAAGGAGCCAACTGTTGTGAAGATTGCAACAATTAGCATTGCAATTGCAAAGAATCCTCCAAATGCATCATCTACAATAACATCCTCAGAAAATAGTGCTGATGGAAGAACATTGTCGGTTAAGAATTGATAGCCAACATATCCTATGGAAATAATTAATGCAGCAAATGCAATTACGGCATAAAATGAGTTGGAGCCTTTTTCTTTTCTTATTACATTAATTACTGGTAAAATAACTCCGGCAACACCAAGTATTGCTATTATTACCAATGGGGTTGAAGTAATTTCTAACATTTCATAATCCTCCTATATCAACAATATCAGAACTACAAAGAGTAATCCTGCTCCAAATACGAATAGGTATGATTGTGTCACACCTGTCTGCGTTCCTTGTACTACTTTGGCACCCCATCCAGCAGCTTTTTGGAATCCATCATTCATTCCATAATCAATGGCGGTTCTCTCAAAGTACCTGAATACAGCTCTTGCAAGCCACAATGGGGCTACAACAAAGCACCAGTAGATAATTGCGTTAAGATACCATCTGTTTAACATAACTTTGTGAATTGCATAGAAAAAAATGTTCGAGTTTACAAATTTTACAGGATCTACCCAACGTCCAATGTAGAATATGTAGCCTAGTCCAATTCCTATTGAAAATGCAACCAACGATGATCCTAATGCAATTGGATTAAGCCCATCTAGTGGTGCAGGCAAAAATGATTCACCAGATTCGACATGCTCTGTGTGGATGCCAAATGAATGATCTAGATATTCTGTGAACATGTGATGGATATTTGCTTCTGCGGAAAATCCGATTAAACCAATACCGATTGTTAATACTGCAAGAATACCATAAGGAACCCACATTGAAAGTGATGCTTCATGGACATGATGTCCTTCTTCTTCCATCTTTTCAATATGCTTACTTTTCTTTCCAAAGAAAACAAGACCCATCATTCTTGTTGTATAAAATGTGGTTATTACTGCTGTCAAAACTGCAATGGAGTAAAGTGGTAATGCCCATTCACTTCCAGACTCGTATACTGCAGCAAATATTGCATCCTTACTCCAGAAACCTGTTGTGATGAATGGAGCTCCCATTAGTCCAAGTCCTGCTGCCCACATGAAGGCATATGTTTTTTTCATATGTTTACGAAGGCCGCCCATATCAGACATGAATCTAGAACCTATAACGTGTAGTAGTGACCCTGCTGCCATAAAGAGAGAAGCTTTGAACATTGCATGAGATATCAAGTGGAAAAATCCAGCTGTGTATCCATCTACATATTGATGTGAAAGTCCTGCGACACCAAGGGCCATCATCATGTAACCAATCTGAGAACCAGTGGAATATGCAAGGACTTTTTTAATTTCTTGATTAACCATACCTTGAGTAGCTAATAGTAGTGCAGTAATTGCCCCAACCCAAGCTATAATTTCAAAGAATTGTTCTGCCATTATTCCTGCTGCTGCCAAGGCAAAAACAATTGGTCCTATTCTTGCAACTAGGAATACGCCGGCTTTTACCATTGTTGCTGCATGGATTAATGCAGAAACTGCAGTTGGACCAGTCATTGCCTCTAAGAGCCACTCATTTAGGGGGAATTGTGCGGATTTTCCTACAGCACCTCCAAATAACAATACAAAGGCTGGGACAAGAAGTCCTTGTGCAGACATTGCTTCGGCCCATCCCAGATCACCCATTAATTCTTTAAATCCAAATGTTCCTGCAAACAAAAATATCAAAAGCATACCTGCAATCATCATCACATCTCCTACTTTGGTCATGATGAATGCCTTCATTCCGGCATGTGTTGGGGCATAGTAATCTAAGAGACCTAAAACAGTTCTTCCTTCTGTTCCGACATGATCTTTTTTCTTGTCACGATACCAGAAGCTAATCAATGCATATGATGCAAGTCCTACTCCTTCCCATCCAAAGAAGACCTGAAGTAAGTTATCTGATAAAACAATGATTTGCATTGAACCAATAAAGAACATCATCCAGAACCAGAATCTGGTAATATCTTTGTCACCTTTCATGTAACCGGTACTGTAAATCATAATTAGGAAAGAAATCCAACCCACCACATTTGCCATAATTACAGAGAGCGGATCTGCAAGAACTCCTCCTTTCAATCCAATTGCCTCAATCCAAGAAATTTGGTGATGAATTTCACTAGCATCTAATGCAACTGGAATAAGTGATGCAGCTGACAGTGCACTCATTAATGCAAATCCTACTGCTACATATCCTGTCAGATTTTTGGATGCTTTGCCAACTGCTGGCATGATAAGGGCAGCTACAAATGGTAAGATCCAAACTAACCATGCAGCAGCAGATGTTGCCTCAAATGGTAAACCCATAGCATCTGTTGCCATTTTCTAGACCCCCAATACTCCCTGCATGTATGGAATGATTGTTTTCAAGAAGATGTCTGGATAAATTCCCAATACGACGGTAAATCCTGCAAGGACCATCATTGGAGCTGTCATATACCAGCTTCCTTCTTTCACATTCTCAAGATGTTCTGGTGTTTTGCCAAAGAATACCCGTTTTAACATCCATAAGATATAGGACATTGTCAAGGCAGTTGCAACAAGTCCAAGTCCAAATGTAACAGCTCTTACCGTAGAGCCTTCTTCTATGGCAGTCTCTAGTGCACCATAAAATAGAATCCATTCTCCCATAAATCCGCTAGTTGGTGGCACACCCATTATTGTCAATGCACCAATTACTGCACAAACTGCTGTGATTGGCATTTTTCCTGCAAGGCCACCAAGTTTTGTAATGCTTCGTGTTCCAACTTTTACTATAATAATTCCGGCCATCATGAAGAGGATGCCTTTTCCTAAAGCGTGTGTAACATACATCATTTCTGCTCCTGCCAAACCAAGTGCAGACATTGAACCAATACCAAACAGTATGTATCCCATTTGACTGATGCTAGAATAGGCAAGTAGTCGTTTTAGGTCGTCTTGCATCAAGGCCATAGCACCTCCATAAATCATAGTTACAAGACCCCAAATGTGGAACCAAATAGAGAGTTCTGCAAAAGTAGAAGGTAAGAATTCAACAATTAATCTGAATATACCATATGCACCAATTCCGATCATTGCTGGAGACAAAAGTGCACTGATTGGTGTCGGTGCAGAGCCGTGAACGTATGGAAGCCAGATATGGAACATGAAAACTGCCAGTTTGACACCAAGACCAATTGCAATGGCAATAGCTGAGAGCATTACAATATCTTCTGGAATTGCTGATTCTTGGATATCTGCAAAGTCAAAGCTTCCAATTGTCAGTCCTATCATCAAAAAGCCCAATAACAAAACTACAGCTCCTGCATGTGTCCAAAACAGGAACATCAAACCAATCTTTCTTCTTGGTCCATCTCCCCAGATGGCAACTAAAAAGAAACCTGGAATGAGCATTACTTCAAAGAAAATGTAAAATTCAATCAGGTTTGTTGCAAGTACAGTTCCAAGCATACCCATAGCAAAAACAAGGTACAGTGCAAAGTAAAGTCCTGATTTGGCGTTGACATAATTTGTCAGAGAGGTTGATTCTACAACTGTTGATTGTCCGCCAGTTGATTGTATGTGCTTTTGTTCTTCTTCAAACTGTTCGTGGAATTTGTGAATCATGTATGGTTTCGAATAGAGGGCAAGAATTGTACTTAGCACGTAAATCATTATCGCAAATGGGGAGGCCAAGCCATCCATCAAGAATCCAAATTCTCCAAACATCTCTGTCCATGGATAGTGTTCTTCTGTAGTTCCATTTAGTGCTGCTTGGATTACAAGAATTGTAGTGTATAGTAAAATTGCAAAAGTAAACCACATTGCCGGAGTGGGACCCATTTTTCTACCTATGATATAGGCAATTGGGGATAACAGTAGAGGAATGAAAACTGCCTGTAAAAGTGCGTATTCCATTATCCTTTCAAGCTCCTAAAGTCTGCGATATCGATATTATGATACATGCGGTATGCCACAATGATCAAAGAAAGGCCTACAGCTACTTCGGCTGCAGCAATTGCAATTGAGAATAATGCCAAGGTTTGGCCACCACTGTGTGGCAAAAATCGTCCAAATGCAACCATGTTAAGATTTGCAGCATTAATTACAATCTCAATTGCAAATAACATTCTGATAGCATTTCTTTTTACTGAAAGACCGTAAATTCCGATACCCAATAGGGCAACAGATACTAAAACAAACTCAGTTAACTCGTTGGCCATTCTCCTCATCTACCCTTCTTGCTAAAACCAGTGCACCTGTTACTGCACCTGACAATATCAAACCCATCAAAATTAGTGCAGGCCAGTAATATGTCAAAAAGTCATCACCAATTTCCCTAAAGTCTACTGCAGGTTCATCAGTTGTGATTTGTTTAATTCCAGAATCTAAAATTACAGCACCGAGTGCAACCATGAAAACTAACATTAATGCAATTCCAACGAATTTTCTTCTTTTGTCTTCCACTTTTTTGAAGATAAGCTCTCTTTTTACAAGCATGACAGTGAATAGAATCAAAACAGCTATAGATCCGACATAAACTGCTAGCTGAAACATTGCAACAAATGGTGAATCTAGGAGAATAAAGAATCCTGCAATACCACCAAGAGTTCCCATTAAAGCAATTGAACCATAAACTAGGGATCTTAATTCTAATGCTGCAATGGCACTTCCGATTGTAATTACAGATAAAGCAAGAAATGCAGCATCAGCCATGTGTTGCACCTCTAGCAGAAATTTGTATTTCAGAGTCCTGTGCAACTTCTGGTTTAACAGCAAGTTGAGCAGGAGTGTAAATCAATCCTTCTTTGCTAAATGAAGATAATTCATAGTCATTT
>JAICHE010000012.1 GCA_025922755.1 Nitrososphaeraceae archaeon | reverse complement strand
GATATTATGACTAAATCCGTAATATCTGTAGATTCTGGAATTACCGTAAATGAAGCAGCAAAGATGATGGAAGATGCCAAAGTAGGTGCAGTTATTGTTATGGAAAATAATACTCCTGTTGGTATTGTTACAGATAGGGATTTTGCAGTTAAAATTGTTGCACATGCGTATCAAATTACAACACCAGTAAAACAAATTATGTCATCTCCACTCATTGCCACCAGTCCGGATGAAACAGTGTTGATGGCAGCAGATTTAATGTACTCAAGAGATATTCGAAAATTACCTGTTATTGATAATGACAAAGTAGTTGGAATTATTACTGCGACTGACCTTGTTAATCAGCTTGCAATATGCACTGAGGAAGATATACAAAAAATGTATCACGAGTCTGTAATCAAAGTTTACAAACAATATAGTCCCTACAACTAATCAGCTACTTATTATCGCCGACATTATAGATTTTCCAGCAATAAGAGCACCAATAGATAATCCTATGTTTGCAATAATATTAACTGCTAAAGCACCATAATGTTGATTATCTAAGAGATTACTTGAATCCAGTGCAAACGAAGACATTGTAGTTAGGGAACCACAGAATCCCACTGCTGCCAATAAGGAATATCTCCCATCTAAATTCCACTGTTCAGATAATATTACAAATGCTCCTAAAATGAAAGCCCCAATTACATTGACAATCAACACGTTAAGCGGTAAGGTATTGAAAAGTAATGGAGATTCTGTAATTTTGTATCTTAGGAAAGCCCCAAAAACAGATCCTGCTGCCAAAAAAACGAATTCAAACCCCTTCATTTTCTATCCTGAGAAAGTTGTTTTATTTAGCATTAACATATAGGCGTAAATCTATACTGTATTGAATAACGTACCTAGGATTTTTATAGGTACAGCATTGTTTCACGCTGATGACCCTTAAGCTTCGTTGTGGCGAATATGGGTTTGAGTGTGATTTTTCTCTTGAAGGAGAAAAGAGCCTTGAACTACTTGAAAAATTAAGAGTGCATTTTGAGGAAGAACATGGTATTGAATACCCAATTGATGCGGTAATTCAAATGATTGTTAATCGTGGACATTCTCTTGATTCAATTAAGAAATAGATTTTTTAAAAAAATATTTTTTGTTTTATTTTTAACATTTAATAGAATGTGTGATGTACTGAAACTAAGTTTTAATTTGAAAAAATTTCAAGGAATTTTTAGTAACTAAAACTTATTTTTATATTCAAAATTACCACTTTCACTTTCCTTTTATTTGATGGATGTGTATAATGAACAGTTGTGGTAGCGTATTATTCTAGTGCTTATGATGTAAAGTGTCAACTTGATACTTGCAAAACCTACCCTGTGATTACTGATTCTGATAGAGGAGAAGTTTTTTGTGGGGGTTGCGGGCTTGTCTTAGTTCAAAACTTAGACGATACAACAAATGAAAATCGAAGTTATAGCTCAGAAGATTTTATGAAAAATGCAAGAACAGGTCCAGGAGGATCTTTGACAATGTTCGACAAAGGCTTATCAACAGTTATTGGTGCTGACAAGGATTCAACAGGAAAAAGTTTGTCAAGTAAAACAAAATATGAATTTAATCGACTTCGTACGTGGGATCAAAGAAGCAAATCAAGAAAAACTTCATCGTTAAGTAAAGCATTTACTCTATTACACGGAATGAAAACAAAAATTGGAGCCCCAGATAATGTTGTTGAAAATGCTGCGTATATTTACAGAAAAGCCGTAAGTGCAAAACTCACCAGAGGCAGAACAATGGCATCTTTAATTTCTGCGTCTTTGTATGCTGCATGCAGACAAAACAATATTCCAAGAACTTTAGATGACATAGCAGATGCTGGAAACGTTGAAAGGAGAATTTTATCTAGAGACCTTAGAACCATTATCAAGAAACTAGGATTGAACCTAAATCAATATGATACGACTTCGTTTATTACCAAAATTTCAAACAATATGAATTTGAGTGAAAAAACGAAAAGAGATGCGTTTGATATTTTGAAAAAATGTGAAGATGAAAAAATTACAGCAGGAAAACATCCGGTTGCTCAAGCAGCTGCTTCGTTGTATATTGCATCAATATTAAATGGAGAAAAAATTAGCCAAAAGAAGTTTTCAAATGAATCAGGTGTCAGTGATGTTACCATTAGGAACAGGGCTACTTTGATCAAAAAAACTCTCAAAATAGCAGACTAGAATTTTAAGTTAATTACACGTTTATCTCCAAAGAAGAGGGTATAGCAAAAATTGCCTCTTGAAGTTGTTGTACCAATTGCATTATTACTTTGATTTGTTCCAGAGTAATCGCCTGAAGGTTTTCAATTATTTTATTAAGTTCATTTACTTGAATTTGTAATCGTAAATTTTCATCCTTTAGTTGTGTGTTTTCTTTGGTTAATCGCTGAATTTTTTCAGTGTCACTTTCTTCTGGAAATGGTTCTCTTATTGGTTCTGGTTCAGGAATGGGAATTGGTTTTGGTTCGGGAGAAGGTTCTGGTATTTTTGGAGGACCAGGTTCTTGAGAATATGCAGGATTAACTAAAACCAATGAAAAAACACCTATGAAAAAGAGAAAGATAATTTTGTTATTAATGGTAGATTTCATCAATCTAGTGAAATAATTTTTTGTATATGAATATGATTATTGTTTTCTAAGTGTGATAATAGATATAAAATTTGGAGGATTGTTATTTGAAGAAATCAAATTCTTGATCTCTTTTTTGTTTAGGTAAATCTTCCATTACAGCTTGAACTACTTCATTGTGATTGTATGTTAGATGACGCAGAAATTTAGCTGATTCGTTACTTCTAGTAACTTCATCAGCAAGTAACATTTCTGGGCTACTTAGATCCTTCATCATTGTATTGCACTCTTGGCATGGCTCAAAGTCAAGATATAGTTTCATAGATTAGGTCAACTTCCTTAGTATTTAGACTATTTTATAGAGTGTGTCATTGCTGATTCTATTTTTCTAGGCTTGACCTTATCAATTGCATCTAAAAGATCTTGTTGTGTTATCTTGATTTCTTTGAAGTTTCCAGATTTTCCTCCAACATATCTTTTCAGAGCTGCTATTGCTGCTCTGTTGGCTACCGCTGCTATTTCAGCACCACTGAATCCTTCTGTTAGTTCCACTAATTTTGTAATGTTTACATCTTCGGCTAGTGGTTTCTTTTTGGTATGAATGTTGAAAATTTGTTCTCTTCCTTTATTATCTGGATTTGGCACTTCAATAATTCTGTCAAATCTACCTGGTCTTAGTAATGCCTCATCAACAATATCTAGTCTATTTGTTGCACCAATTATCAAGACATTATGAAGTTCTTCAAGTCCATCTATTTCTGTTAGAATTTGAGAAACAACGTTTTCTGTAACATGAGATTCTGATCCTCCACTTCCTCTTCTGGGTACTAGTGCGTCTACTTCATCTAGGAAAATTATACATGGTGCCGCCTGACGTGCTTTTCGGAAAATTTCTCTTACACCTTTTTCTGATTCACCGACCCATTTTGAAAGTAGTTCTGGTCCCTTAATGCTAATAAAATTAGATTCTGTCATTTTTGCCAAGGCTTTTGCAATTAGGGTTTTTCCTGTTCCAGGTGGACCATGAAGTAGAATTCCTTTTGGAGATTCTACATCTACGTATTCAAATGCCTCTTTGTATTTTATAGGCCACTCTACTGCTTCACGAAGTTCTTCTTTGAGTTCTTCTAATCCACCTACATCATCCCAACTTACATCAGGTACCTGAACTTGAACCTCACGTAATGCACTAGGACGAACTTCTTTGAGTGCATCTCTGAAATCTTCACTTGTTATCTGAATTTTTTGTAAAATTTCTGTGGAAATTTTTTCTTCATCCAGATCAATTTCAGGCAAAATTCGTCTCAGTGATCTCATTGCAGCTTCTTTTGATAAAACCTCTAAATCTGCTCCAACAAAACCATGGGTTGTTTTTGAAATTTGTTTGAGATCTACACTCTCATCAATTGGCATTCCACGTGTATGAATTGAAATAATTTCGAATCTTCCTTCATCGTCAGGAATTCCAATTTCTATTTCTCTGTCTAGTCTTCCTGGTCTTCTTAATGCAGGATCAATTGAATCTGGTCTATTTGTTGCTGCAATAACTACAACTTTACCTCTACTTTTCATGCCATCCATTAGAGTCAATAATTGAGATACTATTCTTTTTTCAACTTCACCGGATACTTCATCTCTTTTTGGAGCAATTGAGTCAATTTCATCAATGAAAATTATACTTGGAGAATTCTCTTCGGCTTGTTTGAAAATTTCTCTTATTCTTTCCTCACTTTCTCCATAATATTTTCCCATTATTTCAGGTCCACTAAGAGAGATGAAATGAGCATTAGTTTCTCCAGCAACTGCCTTTGCTAGAAGGGTTTTTCCTGTTCCTGGAGGTCCATACAATAAGACTCCTTTGGGTGCTTCAACACCGATTTTTTCAAATAATTCAGGATGTCTCATAGGTAATTCTACCATTTCACGAATTTTTTGGACTTCGTTTTTCAAACCACCTAGTTCATCATATGTAACCCTTGGAATACTTGAATCAACGGCTTTTGTCATTGGTCCAAGTTTGAATATTGTTTTTTCTGTAACAATTACTGGTTTTGATGGTTTAGTACTAGTAATTACAAATTGAACCTTTCCTCCCATTTGAGTGCTAAGAGAAATAGTATCTCCAGTTGTAAATACATGATTCAAATAATTGTAAACCATGTATTCTTGTAATCCTTCAGCTGCAATTTTTTCCGTGGGGGATAAAACAATTTGTTCAGCATTTACTGCTTCTACAGATTTTATTGAAATTTTATCTCCAATTCCAGCACCAATATTCTGTCTTGTAATACCATCAATTTTGATTATTCCTGTTCCATATTCTTCTGGTGAACCAGGCCAAAGCTTCACATGTGTTTTTTTATTATAGGTTAATTCTAAAATTTGACCAGTATTCCAATTTTGGTCTTCTATAATTTTTGGATCAACAATAGCTCTCCCACGACCTACATGTTGTTGTGGGATTTCATCTATTTTTAAAATAATTTCGCTCATATAATCACCATAAAAATTTCGGGGGGTTTATTCAACCTCCACCTGTTTGCCTTTTGGTTTTTCATCTTCAACTAGTTTAAACACTAATTCAAGAATTCCATTTTTGTAAGATGCTTTTGCAGAGTTTTCATCTACATGATATTTTATTGGTACATTAACGTGGTATTTCTTTTCATCATGTTCTGCAGAGATATCTACAGATTTTCCTTGCACCAAAATCTTTACATCAGATTTTTCTACTCCTGGCATTTCAGCTACAAGCTTTACCAGTTTTTCTTTTTCATCTACTATGGTATCTACCAAAGGTTCTCGAGAACTGGATGTAGGTGCCAATTCAGGCTTTACATTACCATATTCTTTTACTACAGGTTTTCCATCAGGACCAACAGTCATTGTATAACCATAATAATATGGACCTGCACCGGTACCCTTTGTTTTGAATTCTTCAAAAATGTCATCTATATTAAAAAAAGAGTTGGACATTCTTCTGAAGATTCTATCAAACTCGTCATCAAACATTGTCATATTTATCTAATATATGTAATGTATATGACATTATTTAAAGATTACTTACATATTATTGAATTATTACAAAATCCTATTATATTTGACATTATATAAGATTATTTGATGAGAATAACTAACATATCCGTACCTGAAATAGTTCGAGAAACAATAACCCGAAATCGTTCCATTTTTGATTGTCTCAAGATGGATTTAATCAATTATACTGCGCTTGCCGTTAAAATTCAGCCCGAGGTCGAGAGGACTCTTGGAAACCCAGTTAATTTGAATACCATTGTGGTAGCAATCAAAAGATTTGCCGATTCACTAGAATCAAAAGAGGAGGTAGAAGAACAATCAGTCTTGAAAAATGCTAGATTAGCACTTACTGATGGAATAATTGACATTAAATTCTCCATGAAGGACTCTCAGAATATTGATCCTCTGACAATTTTAGACAAGTTTTCAAAAATTACTACAAATTATGATTTTTTTAGGTCATCAGACACCTTTAGATTTCTAACAGAAGATTTGGATGATATAAGAGAGATATTTGATACCATGCCTAATAGAGAGAATATCTTTAGCACTGGTTTGGCCAAAATTAGAATCTCAATCCCTCCAAACCAAAACAAATCGGATGTTGTATCTTATGTGGCTGAAGTTTTGCATGGTAATGGAATAGAACTAGTAAATGCCTTTTTCAGTCAAGATAATATCATCTTGATTCTCAACGAGAAGGATTCTTCAAAAGCATACGATGTTTTGCATTCTGCAATACTTCGAACTGCTTGAAATTAGAAATTTTTTAGAAACTGATCTCATAGGATATATTCGTCTTTTTTAGGAGGTATAACCTATTGGCTGAAAAAAAGAGAAAAATTGTTGTTCTAGGCGGAGGGTATGGCGGAGTAGAATGTACTCGAAAATTGGAGGAGTATTTCAAAAATGATGATGATATTGAAATTGTTTTAATTAGTGAAGATAATTTTCTGTTATTTACACCAATGCTGCCCCAAGTGGCAGCAGGAATGCTTGCCACAAGGCATATCGTGATGCCTATTCGTACGATCATCCATAAAACGACATTTTATGAAGGAAGGGTGAAAAATATCGATCCCTATGGAAAAATTGTAAATTTATGGGGAACTAATGAAAAAAGAGGCGTTTCTATTCATTATGACTTTCTGGTGGTTTCATTGGGAAGTGAAACTAACTTTTTTGGAATGAGTGATGTGGAAAAACACGCTTACACAATTAAGAATCTAAACGATGCCATGACTATCAGAAATAGAGTAATTGATATGCTCGAACAGGCAGAAAATGAATCCAATCCAATTCTTAGGAAAAGTTTGTTGACTTTTGTTATAGTAGGAGGAGGTTTTGCAGGAATAGAAACAGCTGGAGAGTTAATGGATTTGTTGTTGGATGCACGAAAATATTATCCGAAAATTAAAAAAAATGAAATCAAAGTAATTGTATTAGAAGCACTTCCAAATATTTTACCTGGTTTTAGTGAAAAATTAGCAAAATTTGCATATAATTTGTTAACAAAACATGGAATTGAAATTAAATTAAAAACTGCTGTAACTAGTTTTAACGGAAATGAAATAATGGTAAAAAAGATTGATGGTAGTTCTGAGAAAGAGGATAGTTCTGATAGAGAATCTATTCAAACAAGAACAATGATTTGGACAGCTGGTGTAACTCCAGTAAATACCATCAAGAGATCAATGTTTAAAACAGAAAGAGGAAAAATCATAGTAAATGATTATTTAGAAGTTGTTGATTTTCCTGGAGTTTTTGCGATTGGGGATTGTGCTTTGTTTATTGATCAGTCAACCAAAAGACCTTTTGCTCCCACTGCCCAACTAGCTGAAGCACAAGCTAAGACTGCGGCTCATAATTTACATGCATTAATCAGAAATGAAAAAATGAAAAAATTTGAATACGAATCAAGAGGTCAAATGGCAATTATTGGAAAAAGGAATGGTGTTGCCTCAATATTTGGAATGAACATTAGTGGAATTTGGGCTTGGGCCTTATGGAGAAATGTATACATTTCAAAAATTCCAAAATGGGATAAACGGCTTCGAGTATTATTAGATTGGACAATTGACATGTTTTTTGATAGAGATATTTCTAGACTGAAATTTTCAGATAGAGAGACTAAAAAAGAATACAAGGTTCTTGATGAAGTAGATGATGTTTGGTAAGTTTAGTCAATTCTATTAGCAAGATAATAAGAAAACAATTTATGAATAGATGTTTGCAGAATATTCGTGTCTCTTAATGTAGGTGTAATCATAAAATTAGAACCTGATTTTTCAGAAGGGAATGTTAGCTATAATCCTGATGGAACATTAAACCGTGCAGAGACAAAAAATACTCTGGGGCCTCATAGTGCTATTGCTGCTGAAGCTGCATTTTATTCAAGGGTAATGTATGATGCAAAAATTTCTATTGGAACTATGGGTCCTCCAATTGCTGATTTAGCTCTCAAGCAGGCTCAAGAGATCTCAGATGCTGAGGAATTGCATTTGTATAGTGATAAAATTTTTGCTGGGGCTGATACCTTGGGAACTGCTGAGGTGTTAAGGGTTGGAATCGGAAAAATGCAAGGAAAAATGGACATTGTTTTTTCAGGACATAGAGCCTCTGATGGAGAAACAGGACAAACGGGACCTCAAACAGCTTGGAAACTTGGTTTTACCTTTCTAGGTAATGTTACAAGCTATAGTGTAGATTTAGAAAATAGAACCATAAGAGCAAAGCGTTTGGTTAGTTTGCAAGGGGCGCCGGACATTATTGAAGAGGTAGAAGCACCTTTACCGGTTTTTATTTCAATAGACCCAACTTTCAAATCAAGCTACAATACAGTTTCTCAAAGATTATCTTTTCAAAAATATCAAAAAGAAGCAAAAGAACGAGCAGAAAATTTCAAAGAGTATTTCAAAATTTTTAATGCAGATGAACTTGGTGTGGCAAAGAGTTTAGTTGGTTTGCCAGGATCACCTACAATTGTTTACAAAGTTGAGAGAGTTCCAAAATCAACAGCTACTAGAAAAGCAGAAGTTGTTGACGGGTCAGATCCAGAACAACTCCGTATGGTTGTAGGTAAAATGAAAGAAGCCCTTGAGGCAATGGTGATAAAGTAATGGTAGAAAAATATCGTCATCTTTATGTTGTTATTGAAATTGAGCAAGGAGAGATCCTACGTGTAAGCAAAGAGATGATTGGTGAAGCAAGAAGATTAATGGATAAATTTAATCAAACCTACTCTTCAAAAGAAAAAGTAGTAGCTATTGTATTAGGAAATAAAATAAAGGATTTATCAAAAGAATTAATCGAAATTGGTGCAGATTCTGTAATTTATTGTGACCATCCTCAGTTAGAGGAAATTCGAAATATCATTTACACCAAGGTAATCTGTCAAATTGCCATTAACAAGGATCTTGGAGGAAAAATAGAACCCGAATATGCTGAAGACTTTAGACGGCCAAGATACATGTTTTTTGCAGCAGATGCTATTGGTAGGCATTTGTCATCTACTGTTTTAGCTGGATTAAATTCTGGATTAGCCTCAGACATTAACCAACTTGTGATTGAGGATATTGAAATGTCTCACCAACAAAAAACAGGTGGAGTCAAAGAGACCTACGAGAAAACTCTTGAGATGTATAGGCCAGATTTTTCAGGATTTTTGTGGACTACTATTCTTTGTTTAGATAATCGTAATCCTGCCTTTAAACGAGATTATCATCCCCAAGCTTGTAGTATAATTCCTGGAGTTTTTGAACCAATAGAACCTAATTCTGAAAGAAAGGGACAAGTTTTTGAATTTGTTCCAAGAATTGATGAAAGAGACCTACGTGTAAAAGTAATCAGTAGAGAAATAATTCAGAGTGAAGTAGATTTTGAAACTCCAAGAACAATTGTTAGTTTTGGCAGAGGAATAAAGGACGATCCAGAAAATAACATAAAATTAGTTCAACAATTGGCTAACGAATTGAACGCGGAAGTAGGAATAACTCTACCAATATCCAAAAAACCATTCTCGATTAGCCAGTCTTTAGATGCAAAGTATATGATTCCAGATAGAGTAATTGGAACAAGTGGCCATAAAACAAGTGCAATGCTCTATATCGCAGCTGGAGTCAGCGGGGCAATGCAACATGTTTGGGGAATGAAGGATTCTGGATTTGTTGTAGCTATAAATCCTGATGAGGATGCTCCCATAAAGGATGAGTGTGATATTTTCATAAAGGGAAGAATGGAAGACGTGATTCCATTATTAATTGAAGAAATAAAAAAACAAATTCAGATTGTTGAGGCTTGATTGATTTTGGAAAAATATGATGTGGCAATTATTGGTGGCGGTTCAGCTGGACTTGCTGCATTAAAACAATTATCTAAGCTAGGAAAACAAGCAATTCTATTAGAAGCTGGAACCAAGGTAGGTTCTAAAAATATCTCAGGCGGAATTCTTTATTCTAAAAAACCAAAAAAAGGTAATGTAACTAATGTTGATGATCTATACGAGAATTTTCTTGAAGAGGCTCCCTATGAAAGAAAGATAACAAAATACATTCTTCATTCTACCTCCAAAGATAAAGAATATTCGATGGACCTTACTGAGGCACATGATTATCAGGCCAATTTTGGTTGTTCAGTTTTGATGAATAAGCTAAATTCTTGGTTTGCAAAACAAGCAGTAGAAAGCGCAGAAAAATTTGGTGGAGGAATTATACCAGGAGTACATGTCAAAGCAATTTCTTGGCAAGATGAAAGGACGATTATACAAACAGATGAGCTTGATGAATTTGAAGTCAAAGCGATAATAGCTGCAGATGGAGTAAATTCGGAAATAGCTGAAATAGTGGGAGCTCGGAAAAAATTTTTACCTACTCAATTGTATCAAGGAGTAAAGGTAATTGTAAAACTTCCTGAAGAGATTATTGAAGAGAGATTCGGTATAGGCCCAAATGAAGGAGCAGCACATCTTTTTGCAGGCGATATTACTCTTAACCACATAGGTGGGGGATTTCTTTACACTAATCGTGACACCCTATCATTAGGAGCTGTTTATCATTTTGATTCTCTAATAAGAAATCCAGTTGAGCCATATGGGTTAATTGATTCCCTTATCAAAAATCCACTAGTAAGTGAATTCATCAAGGATGTAATTCCAATTAAAAAAGAAATCGATAAGAGTTTGCCGCAAGAAGAGCAACTTCGAATACGTTTTGGAGTGGCCAAATTGATAAAAACCTGGACTGAACTTAGAGAGGCATCTCTTTCTCCAAATGGAAGAAAAGCACTAATCGATTCTGGCAAATTCAAAACTGATGAAGATATTCAGGAAAAACTTTCCAAAACCGAGCAACAGATGAAAGAAAAATTTGGAGTAACTTTTGGAACGGATTATGTTGAATCAGAATACGGTGCCAAATTAGTTCCGGATGGTAAGAGATGTAGAATGGAAAAGCCATTTTTTAAAAATATCTTATTTGTTGGTGATGCTGCAGGAAGAGGAGTCTTTGTGGGGCCCAGAATTGAGGGCTTAAATGTAGGAATAGACGATGGAGTGCGAGCAGCTAATGCTATAGCAAGAGCACTTGATAAAAATGATTTTTCAGAAAAATATCTCGGGGAATTTTACTCTCAATCTGTTAATGAAAGTCCTTACACCTTGGATATGAAACAAATCGATAAGGATTATCTAAAGATATTTCTTGATGCAGCAAAAGATGTTCCAAAAGATATCATAGGTTCTAGATATGGTCCAATTTTAAAAATGATGTCAAGTGGAACTTTTAGAGGAATAGCTGTTAAATTTGCAAATATTCTTGGTTATGACAAACTTTTGCCAATGATAGAGTCAGAGGATACATATGTTCAGGTACCCATCCAATTAGCTGAAAGATTGGGAAAATCTGTAACTTCTACTTATTCTCCAACCATACCCTCAATTTCTGATAGAATTGCTAAATTAAGTTACAATGATGATCATGAATCCCATATCAAGGTGTTAAATTATGAAAGTGAATTCATGAAGAAGATAGTTACTTTGTGTCCTGCCAAATGCTACAGTGAAGAGGACGGAAAGGTCGTAATTCAACATGAGGGATGTGTAGATTGTGGAACATGTTCACAGGAAACTGAATGGAAACATCCTCGTGGTGAAAAAGGAATTCATTATAATTATGGTTAGATTTTAAACTGTAATTTTTAGGCTCTTTAATTCGTCATACGCGTTTCTGATTTCGTGATAATAATCGAGGGTCTGAGGTGGAAAAAGGGAATATGCAATGTAAAAATCCTCAGCTTCTCTTAGATATCTCTTAATTTTTTCATGTTTAGGTATTTGAGAGATAAATCTCATATTGTTTAATCTATCAGCAAGTTTGATAATTTTGATTTCATATTTTGAAGTTGATAGGATTGAACAATAATCAGTAAATCTAGAAATTTTTTGCTCCTCTTCGTTAGAACCAGAATAATTTTCAAGTGGTTTTGTCTTTAAGGTATTTGCGACGTGGTAAATATATTCTCCAAATCTATGTCTGAAATAAGCATCAAAACCATATGCCTGAGATGTGTATACATCTAAAATTCTATCATTGTCTTCCATCACATCATGAAGAATTGCAGATGAAATTTGAAGTGTTGTTAGTAATTTGGTAGTTTTTTGGTAATGTTTGATAACATCTAAGGTAACTGGCCAAACATGAGTTTCTAAAAATGAGGATGATTCGTCTTCTCTTTTGATATTGTTATGTACCTCTTCAGCCATTTCAAATGCGCTCTCAAGAGTATTATCGATTCTTATTTTTGCATTATTTTCTATAAAGGAAACAAGCTCATCTTTGGTGATCTTGTCTTTTGTCATAATACTATAAGGAGAATGTAACTTAAATTTATGATCATTTTTGGTTATGAGTAGATTATTTTCTAAATCTATGAATCAGCATTGCCGGTGCAACAAAATACATCCCAATATTCATCAGAATTACACCAATTCCATAACCTAGAATTTCTTGTTCAGAATTAATATTTGCATAGTTTAAAATCGATAAAGACGTTAGCATGGGGGTTATTGTTAATTTAACAGCCTCTCTAAAGAGTGGATTTTCACGCTCAAAATCAGCTATAGTAGGTGAAAATGAATAATAAAATTGATTGAATCCGGTCATGAAAGTTGCTCCTGATTGAGTTGAAAGAATTGTGTTATCTCTTAATTCTCTTAACTGTTGTACCTGAGGCGCAAGTTCAGAACCAAAAGTAGCTGTTGCAATTAGACAACCTCCACCTTCATCCATCTGTTCAGATGATTCTTTTGATTCTACATTTGCTGGTTCTGACAATGTTGTGAAAGAATCAATTGAATCCTCATATCTTGGTAATTGGTTATCAAAATCATCTAATCCATTACTATAGGCAAATGTGTAGAATTTATCATTTCCAACAATGGTTGTTTCTTTGAATTTTACATCAAAGGATTCACTTCCGGTCTGGAAAACTCCTTCTGCATTAGTAACATATGCTTCTCTTCCATTAATGGTTGATTTTTCTTGAGAAATGATTTCTAAACTACCAGTTGATACTACCTCTTGTAATAATTCATTTTTTTCTGATATAAAGTCGTCAAATGTTTTTCCTTCCTTTTCAATTACTCTTAAGGAGATTACTGGGTTGATTTCTCCTATTTTGGGACCAACTGCAACAACGTCCGGAGTGTTTTCATCCATTCTTTCTGGCTGTTGTAAGAACCATCCTTCAGGTGCACTAAAGGAAAGATCTAATTCCTCGTTTTCATATAATTGATCCCCAGTACCATCAGTTGGTTGGGTAGGAATATCCAGGCTTGAATTTACTCTTTCTGGCTCACCTAGGTCAAGCAAATTAGTTACT
>JAICHE010000011.1 GCA_025922755.1 Nitrososphaeraceae archaeon | reverse complement strand
ATTAATGCAGTTGCAGAAACATACGACCTTGCAGTTAGGGAGGAAGAACTTGCTTCTGCTCAATCATCAATAACAGGATTACAAGTAAACAGATTCTTACACATAGCAGAAAGTGCACAGGACCTAGTTTTACAAAATAAAATGCAAAGAAAACTTGGTCAGAACACCGGCACTTGTTTTCAAAGATGTGTTGGAATGGATGCAATGAGTGCTTTGCATTCTACTACATTTGAAATTGATGAAAAACATGGAACCGAATACCACAAAAGATTTTTAGAATTTGTAAAAATGGTACAAAAAGAAAACCTGGTAATAGGTGGTGCAATGACTGACCCCAAGGGTGACCGAAGCAAAGGACCTGCAGAACAAGAAGATCCAGACTTGTTTACAAGAATTGTAGACCAAGATGAAAATGGTATCTATGTTTCAGGCGCAAAAGCACACCAAACAGGATGTATAAACTCTCATTGGATTATCTTAATGCCAACAATAAGGCTAACAGAAAATGATAAAGCATGGGCCATAGTTGGAGCAATTCCAGCGGATGCAAAGGGTGTGACTTACATTTACGGTAGACAATCTTGCGATACCAGAAGTATGGAAGAAGGAGATATCGATGACGGAAATGCCAAATATGGTGGCCAAGAGGCACTAATAATTTTAGATAGAGTATTCATTCCTTGGGATAAAGTTTTCATGAATGGTGAATACGAATTCGCATCTATGTTAGTAGAGCGGTTTACTTGTTATCATAGACGCAGCTATGTCTGCAAGACAGGACTTGGTGATGTTCTAATTGGCGCGGCTGCAGCAATTGCCGATTACAATGGAATACCAAAAGTCTCTCACATTAAAGATAAAATTATTGAAATGACTCACCTCAATGAAACAATCTTTGCGGCAGGAATTGCCTCTTCGTATCAAGGTCACCAAATGAAATCAGGCGTTTTTCTTAATGACGATATGCTTGCTCAAGTATGCAAACATAATGTTACAAGATTCCCATATGAAATCAGTAGATTAGCCCAAGACATTGCAGGAGGTCTGGTGGTAACACTACCATCAGAAAAAGACTTTAGACATCCAGAAGCAGGACCATTACTCAAAAAATATCTTGCAGGAAGGAAGGGAGCAGATGTTGAAAACAGAATGCGAATTCTTAGATTAATAGAGAATATGACTATGGGAAGAAACGCAGTAGGATATCTTACAGAGTCCATGCATGGAGCAGGTTCACCACAAGCTCAAAGAATACAAATTCAAAGACAAATGCAACTTGGATACAAAAAGAATCTAGCCAAAAAACTAGCAGGAATCAATAATGATTTGGAAGAGCCAAAGGAGCAATCAGACTACTTTAAGAGAGTCTTCAAAACTAAAGATTCTCTAAATTAGACCTTATTGATATTTTATTCCAAATATTTTTTTGCAGTTTTTCTACCGTAAAGAACTTAATTCACAACTACATTCTTCTCTTTTCCCACAATAGGGACAGTTACAATCACAATAAAGCAATGCTTGATTACATGATAGGCATTTTGTATATTCTGCAAAATCCTCATTCATTGGATTTACCTCTCATAATGCCATAGTCTCTTCAAAATTGATAAGGACTACCCACTAAACACTTTACATTAATTACAATTATTGGATTTTTTCAAACAACTGTTAATCTAAACTAAAAAATTCATTTTTTATAGAAATTATGTTCTAGCTAGTATTTCATAGAAAAATACGGGTGACAAATAATGGGGGCAAACAAGAGGTCAATTGATTGATTATGTGATAGGGAAACTGCCTAAAATTTTCTAGTCTTTTACTTTAGATGATTTTGAATCATTATTGCTTAGATTATTTGATTCATCAGATTTTTTTTCTGACAACTTTGATTCCGAATTCTCCGAATATGCAGAGTCTTTTTCTAGAGTTTCAAGATCTGAATAATCTTCTAATTTATCTGGATCTTTTGTCTTTAATGGATCCCCTAAAGCAAGCTCCTTCACGTTCCGTCGTTTAATAATTTCCTTTACGATCATAACTCCAATTACCAAAACAATGAGAATGTAATTGGTGGGAGGTTTCAAAACTTGGGTTACATATCCAATTTGAGGAATCTTGTATTCAACCTTTCCAATGTATTCTTTTTCTGTAATTGGAAAATCAGTTCCTGGAATAGATGCCACATTGTTATCTCCTTTGGTTCGAATTGTTTTGGGATTGTCATCTGTTATGGATACTACTCTATGGACTATTACTCTATCATGACCTGAGGGCCTGTCAAATACAATAATGTCTCCAACCTGAATATCTTCAAAATCAACATGTCCCTGAACAATTAGGACATCATAAACTTGCAGTTCTGGAATCATACTTCCACTGGCAACAACATAAAATGGATTTTGAGTTCCAAAAGCAACCTGTAAACCTATCCAAATAACAACTACTCCTAAAGCTACAATTACTATATCTTTGATGACTCCCTTTGAAATACTTCGCTTAGTCAATATCTTCACACATTTTTTACCATTGATTCAATTTACTTTAAAATTATTGTAGTTTGTTTCCACACTCTTCGCAAAACTTTGAACCTTCATTGTTTACAAAACCACAACTAGTACATTTTCCAGGCTCACTTTCTTTAGGCACTGATACATTTCCCAAAAGGATAACATCTCCTACTTTTCCAATACTATTCCATGGTATACTACCTTCAGTACCATCATTTTTTGTAATTAGTAGTACTACAGTTTGAGTCGAATCAACTCCCACTTGTCGTGCGGTTCCAATTTTTTTTGCATTCTCGTCATATACTATTAATCCCTCAATAGAACTAACTGATCCTGCAGATGTTGGTTCCGTCGTTTGTGGAGGAGTCTGAAGAGTCTCTTGCTGAGTTTGGGGAGTGATGGAAGGTTGTTCTTGAACTGCTGGTTCAGGTGTGGTTTCCGTAATTTGTTCGATTGGTTTTGCTTCTCCAATTTCTTTTATTTCGTCCTGTTTCTTAAATTCTCGATATTCTGCGATAGTTGAATTGCAATTATTACAAATGTACTGTCCTTTTTCGGCTAAAATTAAATTCTCTGCAACTTCTTCGTTAGGATTTTCATATTCAATTTTTGGCGGACCTTCGAATTCTTTTTCACAAGTATTGCAAAAATGTTTAGTGATAATTTCTGGTTCTAGTCTTCCAATCGGTGCTAAAAACAAATCTGGCCCACCAAGATTTCCCTTCATTTGTTGCTCATCATTAATGGTTGCCATAACATAGCCTCCTGAACCTCTTAATTTTTTCAGCCTAAGTTCGGAACTCATGTCTGAGATTCTTCAAAACGTCATTTAAGTATATATCAAAATCAGATTCGTCAAAAACTGAATCCGTAAATTATGTATTAATTTTGGTGAACGTTTTTAGGTGTCTACGATACAATATACTTAGAATGGGAGTAACACAAGTTTCAGATGCAAAGTCATGGGAAATAGATGTAGTTAATTCGGATATTCCTGTCTTTGTCGACTTTTGGGCCGAATGGTGTGGTCCATGTAGAATGGTTGGTCCTGTTGTTGAAGAATTGGCAAGCGATTACGAGGGAAAAGTAAAATTTGTCAAAGTCAATGTAGATGAAGCAAATGATCTGGCCTCAAAATATAACGTCTTTAGTATTCCAACTCTGATTCTTCTTAACAAAGGTGAAATTGTAAGCCAACAAGTAGGTGCAGCATCTAAAGAATCCTACAAAAATATGATTGATAGAGCCCTTCAAGCCTAATCACATGTTTTTTCTTTTTGTTTTAAAATTTGTAACAAAAAATATCTAACACAGATTAATGCTTATTAGGAATTTATTCGAAAATACTTTGGGCGATGAGAGTAGTACATAACCTAAAGTTAGCTGGGTTTAGCGTAGCAATTTGGGCAAATATCTCAATGGTTCTAATGCTTGCCAGTCTGCTGTAAAATTAGACTATGGTAATTTTTCCATTAAATCATAGTTTAATTTTTGAAATATTTTGAATTAATAGCTAAATACAATGTACTGTATTGTAGATTATGACAATCAAAAATGATGATGAATGTAAAGCCTTGATAGAAAAACTTGATCAAAGATTACCTCTCAATTAATTCAAGAAATAATCATTTATCTAGAAAAAACAAAGAATACTGAATTTACTTTAACACTTGTAAAGTATCTGAATAATCAAAATATGCAATCACGTAATTCTATATGGGCTCTAAGTAGCCAGATAGCCATGATAGGTGAGGATGTATCTAAAAACAAACAGCACTTGCAAATATCATAAATGAAGACTGTTAACTGAAAAATTAAAAAATATTATTTTATTTTTTATTCCAGATAAGGAATTTAGGAATAAATTCAGCATGAATTGGATCCTAAAGTAATTAATATTCCATCAAAGGAGTTGTGGTATGTCATTTGGTGAAGTAGATACACTTAACATGCTTTTTGATAAATTAGATAGTCTTTTCCAAGAATCACAAGGATACTATGAATCATTTCTTGATACAAACAACATGTACAAGCAAGGAAAAATCGGAGACAAGGAGTTCTTTCAAAGACTAGGGGATTATGTTGTCGCATATTCTGCCTTGGAATTTTTGGCAATCAAAGTAATCTTTGAGATAAGAAAATCATTAAAAACGGGTTCTGGTGGTACTCAATCCCCTGGACTAATGCCGGGAATGGGTGCTCCTGGAATGGCAGGCGGTATGGGAATGCCACAAGCACCAAGACCTGGAACAGCCGATAATCCTGTAGGAGGTCCTCCAGGAATTGTTTCTGCACAACAAGCTTTTGGTGAACCAGGAACATTACCAACACCAGATCCTGCTCTTATGCCAAGACAAATGTCTAGTTCAAACAATTGCTCATCATGTGGTTCTCCACTACGACCTAATGCAAAATTCTGCACAAAGTGTGGAAATAAATTATAAAATATTTTAGATTACTCTTGAGTTGCCCCACATTCAGGACAAAACTTTGCCGTTGCTGATAATTTTGTCCCACATTCAGAACAAAATTTCCCTTCTGCAACATTTTCCGTTTGAGGATTTCCGTACATCCCCCCACTATTTTTCACAGCTCCACTTGGAACATAAGTATCATCGTCAATCAAAACAGGCGCAAAGTCTT
The DNA here is from genome assembly GCA_025922755.1 of Nitrososphaeraceae archaeon. Lineage (GTDB taxonomy): Archaea > Thermoproteota > Nitrososphaeria > Nitrososphaerales > Nitrosopumilaceae > Nitrosomaritimum. Next base: position 8,649 of record JAICHE010000011.1, on the reverse strand, counting down.
GTTCAGTCATAAAGGTCAACATTCTTGGCACTGTCTTTTCTTTGTCTTTGGGGTCTGGTACTGTGTCTCCCAACCAAAATGCAAACCTCATCAATGTTAACTCTGGTGTGGAAAAGGCCAAGGTATGTTTTGACATGTATTCTTGTGCAGCTTTTTTCCCATCAAAAACTTCCATACAAATTATAATTTTTGTTAATGTATAATAGTTTCTGGATTGGTGGACCGGGGGGGAATCGAACCCCCGACATTCGCGTTGCGAACGCGACATTATACCCCTAAACCACCGGCCCTGATTCTAGTCTTTGAAGTGAGTTTTTATTTATTTTCTAAAGGAAATTAATTTTTGAATACCATTAAAAAATAAAATAATAAATCGAATTTGGAACAATTTTACCCCCAAATAATTGTTGAAACTGAACAAACATTTTGCTATATAGAACAAGATAATCATATCATCATGAAAGTACTCATAGTTGACGATAACCAAGATATCACAGGCTTGCTATCAAAGTTCCTTAAAGCAAAGGGCTTTGACAATGTTGTAACAAATGATCCAAGAGACGGATTAGAGCGTATTAAAGAAGAAAAATACGACGTTGTCCTATTGGATATTTCAATGCCTGAAATGAGTGGAATTGATATTATACAAACTCTTGAAAGGGAAAGAATCCTAAAAGATCAGAAAATTGTAATCTTTTCTGCCACTGCATTTACTACTAGCCAAATTAATGATTTGTTAAAGAAAGAGGGAATACAGGGTTGTCTTAAAAAACCAATACAACTCAATGAACTACTAACCGCAATCACTAGCTGAGAATTTCTTGTATTTGCGTTGATTCTAATTGAATTTCTTTTCAAATAATCAATCTTTCACTTTACTCAATTCTGTTTACATTTTCAATAAAATCAACAAGGAGAAAATCAGAAAATGAATCTTAACAGTAAACTGGTAATACTTTTCTTGTTCATAGCTTTAATTCCCATAATTATACTAGAGGGAATAAGTATCTCTGAGATTTCCGATGATCTAGTTAATCAAAAAGAATTAGCACTTGACTCTTCTATGATTTCAAAAATATCTGACATTGAACATTATTTTGATACTAGACAAACACAAACAAAATTATTTGCCTCCACGTTTTTACCACTCCAACTTGATTCAAATAACATTAATGAACCTTCAACTTTAGATAAAATCCAAATTCATATTGATGCAATGCTAGTAGAAACAAGATCCAATGAATTGGATAATTTTGGAGATCCAGATACAAGATCCTCTATTGATGCAATACTGTTTACCGATGTAGAAGGAAAAATTCTTGCAAGTACGCAAAGAGAGTTCATTGGTCATAAAATACCAAGTGAACTAACAGACCAAGCTAATCAGAGTAAATATTATTTTGGAGGCCTTCAAAAAAACCGAATTTTTAGTCACAATTTTGTTACTTTTGCAGAAAATCTCAGAGACTTGAACGGAGAAAACTATGGCCGGATTTTATTACAAACATCTCTTAATGCTATCGATCCTCAAGATCTTAGTAATGGATTAGATGATAGCCACGAAATATTTCTAGTTGATAGTGTTGCCCGTCAAGTCACAAGTGACTCTTCTGTAAAATATACAACCCAAAACTGGAATGCCGAATCTCATTACCTTGACAGATGTTTTGCTGGACAATTAATATCTGAACAGTACATAAACAAAGATGGAAAAGAAGTTCTAGGAATTTTGAAATTACTAGAAGATGGTAATTTGTGTATTGTTGGAGAAATTGAATTAGAAGAAGTATTTTCTCCAATCTATGATTTACAATTTAAATTATTGACTGTTTTCTCGCTTTTACTTGCCGGAATTGTTTTACTGGCAATATTCTTCTCCAGAACAATTTCTTCTCCTATTAAGAAATTAAGCAACACTATGAATGAGATTCGTAAAGGAAACTTTAATGTCAAACTAGAAAAAAAACCAACTTCTTCAAATAATGAGCTTGATCAACTAACCAATGGTTTTGAAAAACTACTCAATTATGTTAAATCTACACAAGATAATCTAAAAGGATTAGTTAAAGTTCAAACAAAAAAACTTGAAGATTCAAACAAGGCTCTTGTGGAAAACATGAATCTTATTAAAAAACAACAAGAGGATCTATCAAACTTCAAGGAGGCCCTAGACAAATCCGCAAATGTTTTGATTACCGATACGACTGGCTCAATTATTTATGTAAATGATGATTTTTGTAAGGTTTCTAAATTTACAAGAGAAGAACTCTTAGGACAAAACCCAAGGATTGTAAGTTCCTATTATCATGATAAACAATTTTTCAAAGATATGTGGGAAACAATTTCAGAAGGAAAAACTTGGAAGGGCGATATAAAAAACAAAGCCAAGGATGGGTCTTACTATTGGTCTAAAGCCACAATTTCTCCCCTTCTAGGTGATGATGGTAATCCTGAGCAATACATTGCAATACTTACTGACATCACCAACCAAAAAATATTGGAGGAAAAACTCTCTGATGCTCTGAAAAATGTTAAAGAGTCTGAACTTAGAAAGGAAGAATTCTCATCTATGATGACTCATGAGCTCAACACCCCATTGGTCCCCATTAAGGGATATTGTGAAATGCTAAAAGATGTCGATACATTTGGCACTCTAAACAATGATCAGCTTGATTTTATTAGTAAAATCGAATCTAATGCGACTTTGTTGGAGCGCTTGATCAGTGATTTACTTGATGTCCAAAAATTGGATATGAAGAAAATGACATTTTTGATTACAGAATTTAGTCTTGATGAATTCATGGATGAGCTAAAAGAAAATAACAGCCATCTTATGAAAAATAAAGAAATTGATTTTACTGTAAAATGTCCGAAGAATTTGGTATTAAAAACTGACAAACAAAGATTAAGACAAGTTTTAGACAATTTAATTAGAAACTCTGTTGATTTTGTACCCTCAAAAGGTGGCATAATTTCTGTTGAAGCAAAAATTAAAGAAAGTAACGTAATATTTTCTGTTAAAGATAATGGTCCTGGAATTCCAAAGGAAAAGCAATCTAACATCTTCAAAAAATTCTACCAAATTGATACCTCACACACAAGAAAACATGGTGGAACAGGTTTAGGCCTTGTAATCTGTAAGGGTATTGCAGAAGGTTTGGAAGGAAAAATATGGTTAGAAAGCGAATTTGGAAAAGGAACCTCCTTCTTTATCTGTCTACCAGCACCAGACCAAAAAATTGTTTTAAACAAAGCGGCATGATGATTTGATAAATTTAATTTTTCTAAATTTTATCATCTCAACGCATAAAAGACTCCTAAAGAAAAAAAAGTAAATGACTTATGATACTATAATTACTAATTCCCATATAATTACCACTCAAGGAATTATGGACAAAAACATCATTATTGATGATGGGAAAATTGTTAGTTTTACTCATGATTTACCTACATGTGATCATAAAATCAACGGGAATGGCCTAATTTCTGTACCAGGCCCAATTGACACTCATGTTCATTACGGTGTTTATTCTTCAATTGATCAGGCCGCAAAAACAGAATCTCATGCTGCAGCTATTGGAGGGATAACTACAATGATGAGAATGTTAAGACTGGGGAATTCATTTTCATCTTCTTTACAAAATCAATTGGATGCGTCTGCAACAAATCATTATGTTGATTATTCAATCCACGCTTCAATTTTCTCAAAACAACAAATTAATGAAATGAAGTTTTGCGTAGAAAAAGGAATCACTTCTTTTAAAATTTACATGAATCTTGGAGGTGATGTAGGACATGTATACATGGATATGCCTCCCTACACCTCAGAGTTGGATGCCGCAACAGTTGATGTAAATAACCAAATAGTAGAAGAAACTGTAAAGAATGCGGCATCTTTGGGATGTCCAGTTTTAATTCATGCAGAAGATTATGAATCATGTGCTTGTGGAATTAAAACTGCAAAAGAAAAACACAAAGATGGTCTATCTGCATGGTCAGAAAGCAGATCCCCCGAATTTGAAGCAAAGGCAATCAAGACAGTGTGTCAATATGGAAGAGATTATGGATGTACAATTTACTTTGTACATATTGGTTCAGAAATAGCCCTAAATCAAATTAAAGAAGAAAGAGAAAAAGGAACCAAAATATTTGTTGAGACATGTCCTCACTATCTTACATTATCTTATGAAAAACAGCAAGGATATCTTGCTAAAGTGATGCCTCCTATCAGAACACAAAGAGACAATCAAGCAATATGGAAAGCACTATCAAGTAACCATATAGATACAGTTGGGACTGATCATGTTGCAAATCAACTAAAACTAAAATTGGGAGGAGATGATGTATGGGGAGCTTTAGCTGGATTTCCTGGAATTGGAACAGTTATCCCTATTTTACTTAGCGAAGGGGTAAACAAGGATAGAATATCACTTGAGCAATTTGTTAAATTTACGAGCCTAAATGCTGCAAAAATTTTTGGCATGTATCCCAAAAAAGGAGCCTTGGAAAAAAATTCTGATGCAGATATTACAATGATTGATTTGAAAAAAGAAAACAAAGTTTCAAATGAATTGTTTGGAGGATTTTCCGACTATATTGTATATGAGGGAATGAAATTGAAAGGATGGCCAGTAAAAACTATAGTAAGAGGTGAAATAGTTGCAGAAGATTTTGAGGTTGTCGGAAGACTAGGGCATGGAAAGTTAGTGAAACGCCCTGTTACATAATTTGGATTTATGCGAACAATATTTAGGCTAAATAAGAGATAAAGTTGTAAATGAATAAATTAAATTTTTCATTTTTGTTTGTATTAATTATTGGTATTTTATTTTCTCCATTTTTATTTGACAACATATTTGCTCAAGAAAATAAAATTACCTCCCCAAGACATCAGTGGAAACAATTACCTGACCCTGATGTATTAACATGCAAAGAAGGTTTAATCTTAATACAGAAAAATAATGGCACTCCTGCATGTGTTTCACCTTCATCATATCTAAAACTAGTCGATAGGAATTATGGAAAATTTGATTCATCACAATTGATGAAACGTCCAGTTATGATGACTCATCTTATGAATGGCATGATTAATGATTCACAACTAATGCATCATTGGCATACAATGATGATGAATGATCAAAAAGTTATGCAACAAACAATGTCAGATATGATTTTTCAGCTAAAGAACAATCCAGAATATATGGGAAATATTATGGGTCCAATGACTACAAATCCAGAACTAAGAAAACAAATGATTGAACAAATGAAAAACAATGACATAATGATGAAATCTCTTCAAAAAAATCCAAGATGGATGGATTCGGTCCATCAGCCAATGATGGATTCTAATATGAGTCCAAAAATGGGACAGGGAATGCATGGACAAATGGGATGTTCTTGGTGTCCAGAAATTGAAAACCATGACCTTCATTCTCATCCGGGCTTTCATCGTCCCACAAACATGCAGGACATGATGCACCATATTTGGTTAAATGAGAATATGAGAAATCAAATGCATAATTTTATGTTTGAAAATCACTATCATATGGGCTTAATGACTGAGCAAATGATGGGACCATCACTAGAATTTATGATGGAAGATGCTGAGATAAGGCAACAAATGATTGAGATGATGCTAGAACATCAAGATTTTATGAATTCCATTAGGCATGAGAATCAGTTTTCTAATTAAATAATTTCAAATTTCCCGCCAGTTTTTGCTTTGTAAATTACATCTGGTCTTCTTAGAAATATTCCAGACTCCATTACTCCTGGTATTTGCTTAATTTTTTGTGTTAGAATTTTTGGATTTTTTATTGTCCCAAAATCACAATCAAGTATTATGTTTCCATTTTCGGTAAAAAAAGGATACCCTCTATCCAGAACACGAAGTTTTGCTTTTCCTCCTATTTTTTTATTTTTTGAGTTACTGAATTTCTTGCGAGAGGGTGAATTTCCACCGGAACAGATCTTGTAAAATTTTTAACAAATTTTGTATTGTCTGCCATTACAATAATTTTTTTTGCCAAGCTAAACAGGATATTTTCTCGAAGTAAAGCACCCCCACCACCTTTGATTACATATTTTTGAGAATCTATTTGATCTGCTCCATCAAAAACTACGTCAATATAGTCCACTTGATCACTTTCAATAATTGGAATTCCTCCTTCCTCTGCAATCAATTTAATCTGAAGTGATGTGGGGATTCCTTTGATATTGTAATTTTTTATTCTGGTAAATGATGCAAGTGATTTTACTAATGCCGTAGATGCTCGTCCACTGCCCAATCCTATGACATGGTTATTTTTTACATGTTTCAAGGCATCATTTGATAATGCCGATATGGCACTATCGTAGGACAATTACTCTACCTCTGCTTGGTCGAGCTTGGAGAGAACACTCATAATTTCTCCTTTAATTTTATCAATATCATCTGAATCATCATCAAAATCATCTTCCAAGTTTTCTGCATAGTTTGATTTTTCTTTTGGAGGTTCTGGAAGGGCTTTGAATTTTGTAATTTTTTCCATTTCTTTTGCAATATCTGGCTTTGATTCAAAAATCACTCTAGTTTTTACAGGAGATTGAGTCTGAACAGACTCTATTTTCTTTTGAATTTGTGGTTTTGATTCAACCACTTGATTAACTATTTCTTCTTTTACTGGAATCTGTTTTTCAAATAACGGGAATTTGGGTTCTTTTTTAGAGAGTCTAGTTAATGTGGTAAGCTCAAATGACTGTGTGGATTTTGTTGTAGGAATTATTACCTGCTCTGATTTTGCAGATCTGGATTTTTCAAAATTAAAAATACTTTTTGCTTTATTTTCCACCGGTTCTTGTTTTGATTCTATATTCTGTTTGGCAGTTTCAACTTGAGGTGTTTTTTCTTTTTTAATTTCTGGAACGGTGATTTTAGCAGTAGAAATCTTTGATGATAACTCGTACAACCTATCATCTAATTTTGATAATTTCTGATCCATTAGAGTTATGAGACCATCTCCTACTGGACCAAGGTCTGGATGTTTACTTGCATCTTCTAGTTTTTCTAACTTTGCAAGAATAACTCCTAGCTGATGTTGATATTTTATCAATAATTTATCCCGTTGAATTTTAGGTAATTCTGGATCAGATTGATATAATCTTGAAATTGTTTTTGTAAGAATGTCTTTTTCTATTTTTAAAGAATTAATCTGACTTTTGATATGTGCACTAGCACCAATGCTTAAAAGCTGAGTTTTGTTTCTTGGTGCTCTTCTTACAGCAGCTGCTGTTGCAACACCTGCTAATGAACTAAGAATAATAGCAATTTCTTGCATCTATGTGTACCATTTAATCCAAGAGTATTTTCTTCTCTTTGCATCTGGAAAACCACAACTAGCACATTCGTGATGACGTTTGTGCAATGAGTTTTTACCGCATCTTCTACATCTAATGTGGACTTTTTTCTTAGTAAAACCACCCATAGAAGTTGTGCCTTTTACCATCTCAAATCACCTAGTTTGCTGGAGGGGGAGATATCATTACTACGTTGTCTCCTCTTACGACGATGGTTCCAAGAGTTTTAGAATCGCCCTCAGTTGGGATTTCTTCTGAAGAATCGAGTAGCAGGTTCATGTGTTGGTCAAATCCAAGCAAGTTGCCTCTAAGGGTTTTACCGCCTTTGAGTTTTATCAATACTACTTGATTGATACTTTCATCCAATACTTTTACTGCCATATCAACGGACATCTATTTCACTTATTGGCTTTGGTATTGGGGGATTATATTAAAATTTCATTGGTGAAACTTTGAACTATGCCCAGTAAGGCAAGTTTGACACTTTTTACTCAAATTGTTTGTAATTTCTAAAATTATTTTTTTTCCTTCACTTTTTGTCGCTTTTCTTGGATCGCCCCAAATGCCATTTTTAGTAACTTTTGGAAATGATTTGGATGCTAATTTCCCTAATTCTCTTATCTCTTTTTTACTCATACCGTCTGTTACTAGGCCTTTTCTAGCCAAATTCATTTTTACATTTTTTGAAATAGCAAGCATAATTGAGGTCTCCACAAATCCGGCATGATCAAACTCTCTATCCATAAAATGCCAATAAGAAAAAGAAAAAACTTTAAGATTTTTTGCTAATTTCCCTAATTTTTTATCAATATTTTTTATGACCTCTTGGTTTCCATGATGTCCATTTATTACAAAAATTGTTTTTACTTTATTTTCATAAAGTGATGCACACAAATCCAAAAGCATGTTTTGTAGGGTTGTCTTTTTCAAACTTAGATTTACAAACGGTGAATGTTCAAATGAAACTCCGTAATTAATGGTTGGAAGAAGCAAAAAATTATTGATTTCTGAAATTTTTTTGGAAATCTCTGTAACAATATCAGAATCTGTAGATATGGGAAGATGGGGTCCGTGTTGTTCTATTGATCCCACTGGAATAACTGCAACTTGTTTTTTATTTTTGAGAATATTTCTAAGGGTAGGATCAAATTGTGATTTAATTTCTATCATTTATTTCCCTTGGATTTGATATGCACCTTTCTCCAGCGAACTTCTAGCTTGTTTTCCAAGTGCATCTTCATTGCTTTTAGCAAGGTTTCTGCTTCCAGCCTCTGTCCTTTTACTTTAATCTCTTCTAGTGAATCATTTGGATCT
>JAICHE010000010.1 GCA_025922755.1 Nitrososphaeraceae archaeon | reverse complement strand
CTCGTAATTTATTGAAGAGAGTAGTTTTTTTACCAACCAAAGTGGTTTGTCCGAGTTTTCTACAATCATCACGCCTGGCATGAAGCTTTTAGTGCAATCACAGTTATAGAAGTTGCTACTCATTAGATTACTTTTAAACTCAAAGTCTTTTTTAAATAAAAAAAGCGCTAGTAATAAATCGAGGAAAGAATTGTGAAAAATATGAGCGATGAACTAGAGCGCAAATATGAAGTAGAAATTCAAACAACTGAAGAAAAACAAAAACTTTCCAAAGAACTCAAAGCTGAACTTCAAGATTCAGGAATGATGGATGAGAAAGGAAAACTAAAGCTCAAAGGGGTAAGTCCAAAAATGCTCAAAAGAATGAAACAAGAATTTGTTGATTGCCCTGTTTTAGAAGATAAAATTCAATTTATACAATGTTTTGTTTGTCCTAATTTTCAAAGCAGAGTAATGGGTAAAGTATTCTGTAAAGGCGATCCTTTAAAATAAATTCATTTAAACTGTATTTTCACTGTTATCAAATTATCGCCTAACACGAAAGGCTCATTAGTAAAAATAAATTTCCAAGATTTGACTTGGGAAAAGAAAGTGTAGGAATATCAGTATCAAAAAAAGAAGATTTTAGTGAATGGTACACCCAAGTTGTTCTGAAAGCCAAATTAGCTGATTACGCTCCAGTTAAGGGACTAATTGTTCTCAGACCAGATGGATATTCAATATGGGAATCATTAAAGAGTACATTTGACAAAAAATTCTCTCAAAATGGAATCAGAAATGGTTTCCTCCCTGTATTAATTCCAGAATCTCTTCTCGGAAAAGAACAGAAACATTTTGCAGGATTTAATCCCGAAGTATTTTGGGTTACTCATTCAGGAGAAAACGAGGTTGGTGATAGACTTGCATTAAGACCAACATCAGAGACACTTGCATACACACTTTATTCTAAATGGATAAAAAGCTGGAGAGATTTACCATTGAAAATTAATTTTTGGAATACAGCATTACGTGCTGAGATTAAAGCCACAAAGCCTTTCCTCAGAACTTCAGAGTTCCTATGGCAAGAAGGACATACTGTTCATACCACAGAAGAAGAAGCAAAAGAAGAGGTTCTCAAAATTTTAGAAATTTACAAAAACACTGTAGAAGAAGAGTTAGCTATTCCTGTGATCACGGGAAAGAAAAGTGAGAAAGAAAAGTTTGTTGGTGCAGTTTATACCACAACAATGGAATCCATAATGCCTGATGGGAAGGCTCTTCAAATGGGAACTTCACACTTTTTAGGCCAAAACTTTTCAAAACCTTTCGAGGTAAAATTTGCCGATAAAGACAACATAGAGCATTTTGCTTGGCAAACTTCATGGGGAGTCTCATGGAGATTAATTGGAGCCATGATCATGGTTCATGGAGATGATCAAGGTCTAGTTCTTCCTCCCAAGGTTGCGCCCACCCAGATTGTGATTGTCCCAATCTACAATAACGATGAAGACAAGAAAAGAATTTTAGATAAAGCAGGCGAGATAAAACAAGATTTAGAATCCAAACAAATCAGAATTCATATCGATGATAGAAAAGAAATGTCCCCTGGATTCAAGTTTAATGATTGGGAGATGAAAGGAGTTCCCTTACGAATTGAGATTGGACCCAAAGACATGGACAAACAAAAAATTCTCATAGCTAAAAGATACAATAAAGAAAAAACAAACTTGGGATTTGATGAAATTAGTAAAATCGAAGAGATATTAGAAGAAATTCAATCAAAAATGCTAGAAAAAGCAAGAGAACAGGCCAGATTAAATACAGTCGACATTACTGATTACAAAGAATTTAAAGAAAAAATTTCAATTGGAGGATTTTTCAATGCCCCATGGTGTGGGAATCAAGAATGCGAGGAAAAAATTAAAGAGGAAACTGGTGCAGATATTCGAGTCATCCCATTTGATAAGGAAGATAATACTAAGAATTGTATTTACTGCAATGAAAAAAGCATTTCAATCCCAATTTTTGCAAGAGGATACTAGAATCAATATTAAAAAATAGTGTCTTTCCCTATAGTTGAAGTGAATTTACAATGACAGATCTTTATCGATTACTTCCAGAAGAAATGGAAGAGATGGTGATAGAGTTAGGTGAACCTCGTTTCAGAGCCGACCAGATTCTTTATTCCTTATACTACAAATTTCCAAAAAATATTTCAGAAATAAAGCAGCTCCCAAAGGAATTTCGAGAGAAACTTTTGGAAAATGGATTCAACATTGGATCAACAAAAGAGGTGCATCGAGTGCAAAGTAAAGATGGAGATACCACCAAATTACTACTAAGCCTTAACGATGAAACTCCTATTGAATCAGTATTAATGCAATACAAACCAAAAAAATTTTTTGGACATCCAAGATCCACCATATGTGTTTCAACACAGGTTGGTTGTGCAATGGGATGTGTTTTTTGTGCTACAGGACAGATGGGCTTTGAAAGAAATATGAAAGCAGAAGAAATACTAGGACAGGTCATTCATTTTGCAAAAATCCTTTCAGAAAAAGGCCAACATGTTACAAACATTGTTTTTATGGGGATGGGTGAACCACTTGCCAATTATGCTGAAACATTTAGGGCCATTCAATTACTCACACACCCACGAGGATTTGGAATAGGGCAGAGGCATATTACCATATCAACAATCGGAATTGTTTCAGCTATCGAAAAACTCGCAGAAGAAAAAATGCAGATCGGTTTGGCAATTTCTCTTCATGCACCAAATGACAAATTAAGACAAATGTTAGTTCCCACTGCAGGTCCGGATTCTGTAGAAGCGTTGATTGCAAGTGGAAAAAAATATTTTTTAAAAACAGGAAGGCGTGTGACTTTCGAATATGCGTTAATCGAGGGAATAAATGATACACCTGAAATTGCAGAAGAACTTGCATGGTTATTGAAGGACAATGGTTCTCATATCAATCTCATTCCATTAAATCCAACAGCAGGAGAGTTTACAAGACCTGCACGAAAAAATGTTATCGAATTTGAAAGAATTCTTTACAATGGAGGAATTAATTGTACAGTAAGAGTAGAAAAAGGAACCGAGATATCAGCAGCATGTGGTCAATTAAGGACAGATATTCTGGAGAAATATAATAATACGATAAGCTAATTTAGAAAAATCATGACTGCGCTTTCAGAACAAGAACAAAAAGAACCACTTTTAGAACAATTCAAACAGACTAGGAAGAGAACACTAGACATCGTAAAAACCTTAGAGAAAGACGATTTTGTCGTTCAGACTGCATTTTATATGAGCCCTCCAAAATGGCATGTCGGTCATGTGAGTTGGATTTACGAGGCAATTATGAGTAAATTGGATAAGAATTATGAATTTTATTCAAAGGAATTTTCAGAATACCTTAACTCATACTATCAACAATTTGGAGTTCCCCAAGACAAAGGTTCTAGAGGAATCATCTCAAGACCTACAGTAGACCAAATTTTCCAATACTTTAACAACATAAATCAAAGAGTAGAAAATTTCATCAAATCAAGAGATCTCACAAAAGACGAGATTAAATTAATCACGATGGGATTCCATCATGAATGTCAACACCAGGAGTTAATGGTATATGATTTACAACACCTTTTAGCTGATCAATACATTCCTGTTAAAAAAAATAACCGGCCAGTACCAAAACCAATAGAAAAGAAATCAGTGGATATTTCTGGAGGAATTTATGTTATGGGATATAATGGAAACTCTTATTGTTACGATATTGAATTGCCAGAACACAAAGTGTTTCTTGAAAACTACAAAATTGATGTGTTCCCAATTACCAATGAGCAATATTTGGAATTCATCAAAGATGGAGGTTATGATAGTTACAAATTTTGGCTTTCAGATGGTTGGGAAAAAGTCAAAAAAAACAAGTGGAATGCGCCAATGTATTGGGAAAAAATTGACGGAAAGTGGATGGTTAGAGACTTTTTAGGATTAAGAGAAATCAATCCTAATGAACCAGTGTGCCATGTTAGTTTCTATGAAGCCGATGCATATTGTAAGTGGGCCGGAAAAAGACTACCAACCGAAGCTGAATGGGAAAAGGCAGCAATATGGGATGAGTCCAGTCAACAAAAAACGATTTTCCCTTGGGGAAACGAGCAACCTAATGAACAAAATGCAAACTTGTTAGAATCTAATTTATGGGGATGTACGGAAATTGGGTCCTATCCAGAAGGCGTAAGCCACTACGGATGCCATCAGATGATTGGCGATGTTTGGGAATGGACCTCATCTGAGTTTACAGGGTATCCTGGCTTCAAATCAGGGTTTGATGAATACAATGACAAGTGGTTTACCAATCAGAAAGTATTACGTGGTGGATCATTTGGTACACCAAAAATGTCGATAAGGGGAAGTTATAGAAACTTTTTCAGATTAGATGAAAGATGGTTATTTTGCGGTTTCAGATGCGCTGAAAATCCATAGAGTTATAATTTAGATACCAATGTAAGCGAAAAGAGTTTTTGACTATCCTGCCATATTTCTTTAATTTCAAATCCAGCATCTTTCATCATCTCTTGAATTTGTGATATGGTATACTTGTGAGAATGCTCAGTATGAATTAGCTCATCCTGACTCATTTTTAGTGAGAGGTTTGCTTTTGAGATTATTACTGATTGATTAACTAGAGATTTCAAATACATTTCAACCCTTTGGTCTTTTTCATTATACATTGCAACATGTTTGAAATTTGTCAAATCAAAATCGGCGTCTAATTCATCATTGATTCTAGATAAAACATTAAGATTGAATTTTGCTGTAACCCCTTGGGAATCATCATAAGCTTGCTCTAGGATTTTTTTGTTTTTCACAAGATCTAAACCAATTAGAAAAAGATCACTTTTTTTCATTACAGAGTTTATCTTTTCAAGAAAGATTTTTCCCTCCTTCGGGGAGAAATTACCAAAACTAGAACCTAGAAAAATTATCAGATTTTTTTTATTGTCATAATTTTCGATAAATTCTAAACCTCCTTCATACGTATCTACTATTCCGGTTATATGCAATTGATCATAGTCTTTTTGTAACAATTCAGAACTTTCAGTTAGGATTTCAGATATATCAATTGGAAAATAGTCGATTCGTCGTTGAAAATTGCTAAAAACATCTAAAATCAATCGTGTTTTCACTGAAGAACCGCTTCCAAGCTCTACAATTCTAAAGGAATCATCAAGATATTTTTGCAAATCTGGTTTAATTTTTTTTAAAATTTGAATCTCTGTCCTTGTAGGATAGTATTCAGGAAGGTCACATATTTTTTCAAATAACTCTGATCCTTTTTTATCATAAAAATATTTTGGGCTAATAAATTTAGAATTCTGATTCAGGCTAAAAGAAACATCCTCAGCAAAAGTTTTTTCTATTTTAGTTGAATGAGGTTTGAAATATTCAAGATTTGAATCTATAACATACTTTTTGTATTGAAGATTTTTTTGAATTGTTTCATTCAAGTATAAGATTGATGTTTGTTTTACATAAATGCTTTATCCTAATTCTAGGGTTTTGACTGCTATCTCTTGATATACTTCTTGTTTTTAGAATAAGCATTGGAAGAGATTTTAAAAATTGAACATTTAAAAAAATATTTTGTTAAAAAAAGTCTTTTTAGTTCTAAGACTTCGACAGTAAAAGCCACTGATGATGTATCATTTACCGTAAAAAAGGGAGAGGTGTTTGTCCTTGCAGGCGAGTCAGGATCTGGCAAATCTACTATTGCAAAGTTAATTTTAAAATCCATAGAGGCCGATTCAGGTAAAATCATTTTTGAGGGTCAAGAAATAAAAAATGATTCGAAAAGCCTAGAGAAAATCCGTATGAATTGCCAAATGATTCATCAGGACCCATATGATTCGATTAATCCCAGAATGAAAATTGCAGATATTGTTTCAGAACCACTAGAAATTCACAAAATTGGCAACCCTGAATCGCGTAAGAAGCGTGTAATTGAAGTACTTCAAGAAGTAAAACTGGAACCAGCAGATGAAATAATGAAGAAATATCCACATATGCTTTCTGGAGGACAAAGGCAACGAGTGGTTTTAGCAAGAGCTCTTTCAATTAAACCAAAGATCATCTTAGCTGATGAGCCAGTATCTATGCTTGATGTTTCTATTCGAGCAGAAATGTTGGAATTAATGCACGAATTGCAAAAAAAATATGAAATTTCATTTATTTACATTACACATGACTTGGCTACTGCTAGATATTTTGGACAAAGGATTGGAATTCTATATCTCGGTAAAATTGTAGAGATGGGTTTGATTGATGACGTTTTGCTAAAACCTAGACATCCGTATACTCAAGCACTAATTGATGCTATTTCTGAGCCAGACCCAGAAAATCTTAATCGCACAAAAAAAATTCGAATTAAAGATTCAGAAGGAACTGCAGAGGAAGGATGTAAATTTCAACCTCGTTGTCCATATTCTATTGAAAAATGCAAAGTAGAACCAGAGCTTAAATCAATAAACGAAAGCCAATCTTTTGCTTGTTATGTGGATTTAGATTAAGAGGTTTTTACTGAAGGCATTCTTTTGTCCTTGTAAGTTATTACCTGAGAAACTCCGTTTTTAGGATAAACACCATAAATGAGTTTAGCCTTGTTTACAACAGAATCTTTCAAAGAGACCATTATGAATTGACTTTCTTTTGACCTTTCTTCTAAAATATTTGAGAGTTTTTCTGCGTTTGGAGCATCAAGGTGCGCATCAACTTCATCAAACAAGTAAAATGGAGATGGTTTTAATTTTTGCAAAGCAAGGACAAATACAATTGCTGCCAAAGTTTTTTCGCCGCCACTGATAGATGTAGATTCTCTCTTTGGTTTATTTTTAAATTGAATTAGATATGAAATTCCAGAATTGAATATATCATCTTCATTTTGCAATTCAAGCCATGCATTTCCTCCAGTCATTTTGCTAAAAATCAATCTAATTTCTTTATCCACAAGGTCAAATGCATCCAAGAATGTTTGTCGCTTGTCTTTTTCTATTCCCTCAATGAATTTAACAATTGAATTGCGTTCTTCTTCCAGAGAATTTTTACGTGAAGACATAGAACGATAACCATAGGAGACTTCCAGATAGGTTTCCGGAGCCTTTGCATTGAGAGCATTGAGAGTGTTTAATTCTGCGTTTAATCCTTGAACGATTGGTTCAACATCGAAGGTTTCCATATTAGAGTCAAAACCAAAAGTATCTAGCAATCCATGAAGTTTTGATTCAGTTTCATTAAGATCCCGCAAATCTCGATTAATCGAATCTGATTGTCTTTCAAGAGAGTTCACCTCCTTTGTTAGAGTTTGATTTTTTTCAATAAGGATTTTTAGTTTATCATCATATTCTTTGATTTGACCAATAGATGTTCCAGATGTCGAGATAAGCTCCTGCTCTTTTTCCCTCAATTTTTCTAAGGCTTCTTGCTTGACTTCTTTTTCCTTAGATAAATTTTTGATTTTATTTTCTAAATCCTCTCTTTGTGAAATAAGGGATAATTTCTCTTCATGAAGGTTTTTTGATTGAGACTTTGATCTGTTTTCTTCGGATTCAATTGCAGCAAGCTGAGAGTTCTTATCTCGAAATTCATTCATAATCATAGTATGTAATTTTTCAATGTCTGATTTTCTTTGATTTATTTTTGTCAACTCATTTGAAATACGAGTTTGTTCTCCACTGGCATAATTTTCTTCTACCATTGAGATTCTTTCAATTAATGATTCAACATGAGATTCTTGAGTAGATAATTCAGCAGTCAATGAAGTATTTTTTGATTTGAGTTCAGTGATTCTTTGTATTAGTTGATCTTTCATTTTATTTGCAGAAGAAATTCTCGATTTAAGGTTGGAATAGTTTTCATCTGTAGACACAGAAGATTTTTCAGAAATCGATAATCGGTCTGAATAATTTTGAATTGATTTCTCTATTTTTTCAAGAGTGTGTTTTTTCTTGAGAATGTATTTTTTCAAAAGACTTATCGATTGTAAAAGTCCATCAATGGAAGAGCTCAAGGAGATGATTTTTGTCAGTTTAGAGATTTTGGAGTTGATATCAATTACCACCCCTCCACCCTTTGCTTCAAAGAATTCACCTTCAAGAGTGACAGATTTGTAGCCTGATTTGGATATTTTATATGCAGATTCTTGAGAATTTGCCAATACCACGTTTCCAAATAGGAATGTTTTGAGGGCAGTGTATTCAGGGTCACACTTGACAAAGTCAGACAAAACCCCAATCACTCCATGATCTCTAGGAAGTTTCAACTTGAAGTTTGGAATTGCATCCAAAGGAATTATTTTTAATTTCGGTAAATTTTGAGAACGCGCAGCCTCTGCAATTCCCAGCATGGTTGCAAAATCATTTACAACAATAGCTTTAATCCAATCAGAACTAGCTGCCAATACTGATCTTTCGTATTTCTTGTCCCAAGATATCATCTCATACACTAATCCCTCAATACCGAGTTTATCTGCATCCTCTTTCAGTTTTGCAACCGTGTAATCTTCATGCATTATTCCTTTCACTGTTTTAATTTTTGTTTCATACTGATGAGCTGCTTTACTTGATTTTTCTAAAATTAAATTCAGCTCTTCAGAATCTTTTTGAATTTTAGATTTTTTGGAATTGAGTTTAGCTATTCTTGTTTTTAATTCTGTGATGGTAGCCTTGTGATTATTTAGCATTGATTCCAATCTAGCTTCATAACCAGATAATTTTGAAATATCCTGTTGGATATCAATAAGTTTTGTGCTGTTTGAATTGATTTTGTTTTCTATTTCTTCTTTCTCATTATTTGTTGAAGAGAGTTTAATTTTAGCAGTGTTTAGTTCATCAGTTAATTTTTTAATTTTGTTATCTATCTCTAATTTTTTTGCAGATGCTTGTGATTGTTCCTCTAAAATTTTATCTCTAATAGAATCAATTTCATGCATGTCATCATTGACTTTTTTCACTCTTTGATTGGTTTCAGAAATTGATTCTTTAATTTGAGATAGTTTTGATTCTATGTCATTTCGACTTTCAGAAATCACCTCAAGTTCGGTATCAATTTCTGGAATTCTAGATGCAATTTGTTCCAATCTTTTGTTTGAAGCAACAATGTTGCTGTTGAACACCTCATATTGCTGCATGGCTTCACTGAGTTCAGAATCAATAGAAGATTTTGCTTGATTATAGGCGTCAGCCTCTTGCATTAATTTTGATTTTTCACCTTCAAGGGCATCTATCTCCTTCCCAAGGACCTCTCTTTGCTCATCAAATTCCTTAATTTGTGAGGAAATTTCATGTAAGGAGGATTCTTTTGTGGTCTTTTGACTCAGAACTACCTTCATTTTATTTGCGGCGTTTATCGCATTGTACCTGTTAAGTTCTCGCTGAAGGAAATCACTGCGTAATTTTTGGTTTCTTTCTTCTTCTAATTCATCAATTCTTTTTTTTATCTCACCCATTTTTGCGAGGGCTATTTCAAGACGTCTGTCTGCATCATCCAGTTGTTTAAGAGATTCTGCTTTTTTATCATCAAAGTAGGAAAGTCCAACCAGATCCTCAATGGTTTTTCTTTTTTCCTCAGATGTAAATTCTGAGATCCTAGTTACAGTTCCCTGTTGGACTGCATTGAGTTGTCCCAATCCAGCATTTGCCACATCTAAAAGATCCAAAATATGGCCACGGTTTGTTTTCTTTTTATTAAGATAGTATGTGTTTTCACCTTTATCATCCATCTCTCTAGTAATCTCCACATTATCCGAATCAACAGGTATTTTTCTATCAGAATTATCAAAATGAACACTTGAGCGTGCCATCTTTGGTCCGCGTCGAGCTCCTTCAATATCATGAATTAAAGATCTTAATTTATCAACTCTCATAACTTTGGGTTTGTTCTCACCCATTGCAAAAATTATTGCATCAAGAATGTTACTTTTTCCAGAACCATTGGGACCCGAAATAGAAATCAGTCCAGGCTCAAACTGTACAGTGGTGTTTTTGAACCCAAATGATTTGAAACCAAAGATCTCTACTTTTTTTACATGTACCAATAGAATGAAGTTCCCAATTGGTCGGATAATCGATGGTTAACAAGTTTAATTGACATAATTGAGTAATTTTTCTTGTTTTACTATCATATTTTTCGTAATGGTGCATGTAGCCTGATCTCCACCAAAATTTTAAATTTTGTTTAATTTGTGTAAAGCAATTGTTTGTTCTAATTCAATCATTAAATGAGTGTGAGTGGCTATTCAACTCTAGACTACCTATAATTATTCAATTGAATTTAATGATTTTATGCTCAAGGCAGGATTAATTCAAACTCGAGCCTACTCTTCAAATCAAGAAGGTGTTTCCAGAGTTTCAAAATTCTTAGAAAAGCTTGGAAAGAGAAAAACCAGTATTGTATGCCTGCCTGAGCAGTGGTTAAAAAATAATGATATTGAGGACTTTGATACAGAGTTCAAAGATTTTAAGGAAATTTCCAAAAAGTATCAAATGACCATTATTCCAGGAGCTTTTTATCAAAAAAATACGGAAGGAGTGACAATATCAGCCCCCATAATTAACCCACATGGAGAGATTATCGGAAGGCAGGAAAAAATACATCCCTTTGATTATGAAAAAAAAACTGTCATGCCTGGAAGGGAGGCTAAAATTTTTGATACAGCATGTAAATTTGGAGTGGTAATCTGCTACGATATGGTGTTTCCAAGAGTTTCAGAGACTTTTGTAAAAAAAGGGGCTCAGATTCTGTTTTCCCCAAGTAGAATAGTCAGAAGAGGAATAAATCCTTGGGAAACATACGTTAAAGCAAGATCCTTGGAAAACAGAGTCCCGATTTTAGCTGCCAATGTATCAAGTAGAAAATATGGGGGAAATAGCACAATAATAGATCTAAATGAAAAAGACAAAGTCGTCATCCCTAAAGTTACGCAAATTCAGAAAGAAGGATTTCTAGTCAAAAGCTTTGATTTATCAAAATTTGAAAAAACAAGAAAAATAAGATTTTCAGATTCTAAAAATTTTATCTAATGATTATTTTCCTGCAACAAAACTTTCACATTCTGCCTTTGCTTTAACGTCAGGCATTTGTTCTATAGGATGTTTCATTAAATATGCACTAGCCGGTTTTATTGGGCCCCCTATACCTCTATCAAGAGCTATTTTTGCCAATCTAATAGCATCAATAACAATTCCTGCAGAGTTTGCCTTATCATCTACTTCAAGACGCACTTCCATATTATATGGAATGTTGGCCCATTGTCTACCTTCAATTCTCATGAACATGAGTTTAGTGTTGCCTAAAAATGGAATAAAATCGGATGGGCCGACATAAATTTGATCATCATCAAGTCTTGTAGCAAGTTGACTTTGAACGCTTTCGGTTTTTGATATTTTTTTAGATACTAGTCTGTCCTGTTCTTTCATGTTTAGGAAATCAGTATTTCCTCCAACGTTAATTTGATATGTTTTCTCTATTTTGGTTCCACGATCACTACAAAGTTTAGCTAGGGTTCGGTGGACAATGGTAGCACCTACTTGACCTTTAATATCATCTCCAATTACTGGAATATTTTTTTCTTGGAATTTTTTTGCCCAATTTTCATCAGAGGCAATAAAAGATGGAATACAATTAACAAAAGCCGTGTTAGTATCAAGGCAAATTTGAGCCCAAAATGCAGTTACTTTGTCAGAGCCTACAGGTAAATAAGAAACGATAATTTCAGCTCCTGTCTCTTTGAGTATTTTTTTAATTTCTTCTGCTAGCTGGTCGTCTGTTTTGTCACTCTTAATTGGTTTTATACGATTTTCAACCCAAAGTCCCACTCCATCTAATGCAGGGCTTTCATACACTTTGGCATCGGTTTTTGGCATAGAATCTTTTGGAATCCAATCAACCATGTTTGGATATTCATAAATTGCCTCATTGATTGGCTTTCCAATTTTATTTTCGCCCACATCAAATCCACATACAAAATCAACATCATGAATTGTGTATCCTGCTAAATTATCGTGAATGATTCCAGTAACCTCTTGAGAGGGATTTTGTCTATAGTATTCAATACCCTGAATTAAACCTGAAAAACAATTTCCAATTCCAACTAAACCGACTTTGATTCTCCCTGCCATTCGAAATTTGGTGTAATTTGGCGGGTTTAAAGTTTTCTTCAAAAGAAAGATTATCTTTTAAGGCAGAATTTTATACTTGAAATCAAAAAATCATATTATGATAACTCCAGGTCGTCCTGTAAAAGATGTAGAGATTAATTCAGAAACACCTATAGAAAAAATTTTTGAGGAGTTGTCACAGTCCGGAGGTTTTGAGGCAGTCAACCTTTCTAGTAGTTTAGAAATTTTATCAGAAATGATAAGTGATGAAAAATGCTTGAAATTCATCTCGTTTGTTGGCGCAGTGGTATCTACTGGACTCCGCGGAATTATCAAAGACATGATAAAAAATCGATGG
The DNA here is from genome assembly GCA_025922755.1 of Nitrososphaeraceae archaeon. Classification (GTDB taxonomy): domain Archaea; phylum Thermoproteota; class Nitrososphaeria; order Nitrososphaerales; family Nitrosopumilaceae; genus Nitrosomaritimum. The sequence continues at coordinate 1,501 of JAICHE010000010.1, read as the reverse complement.
TTTAATGTTGTAATCACTACATGTGGAGCATTAGATCATGATATAGCTAAGCATTATTCACATTACAAAGAGGGTAGTTTTACCATGGATGATGCGGAACTAGCTGAACAAGACATACACAGGTTAGGAAATGTGTTGGTCCCATTAGAAAGTTATGGCCCACTAATAGAAGAAAAAATGCAAGAATTTCTAGAAGAAGAATACCAAAACGGGGTTAAAGAAATGTCTTCTGCAGACATATCAAAGATGATTGGAAAGCATTTAGGAGAAGACTCGTTTTTACATTGGGCATTCAAAAATAATGTTGACGTAGTTGTTCCAGGAATCATGGACGGTGCTGTCGGGAGTCAAATCTGGATGTTCTCACAAAAACATGCAGATTTTAAATTAAATTTGATTAGTGATGCAAATTTACTCTCAGGATTAATCTTCAAGGCAGAAAAATCAGGCTCTTTAATGATTGGGGGAGGTATTTCCAAACATCATACTCTTTGGTGGAACCAATACAGAGAAGGATTAGACTATGCATGCTACATTACAACTGCTCAAGAATTTGATGGAAGTTTAAGTGGGGCATTAGTAAAAGAGGCAATTTCTTGGGGAAAGGTCACTCAAAAAGCGCGTCAAGTCACTCTACACGCCGAAGTCACAACAATTTTGCCATTTATTTATGCAGCATTACTTGCAAAATTAAAAAAATAGTTTCAAGATAAAAAAATTGGGTCTTTGAGATCAATGTAGATAAAAACTATTATGCAATACAAGGAAAATTGAAATATTGTTTCCTGAAATTACAATTAAAGAATTAAAAAAATTTGATTTAGAAGGAGGATACCTGATTGATGGATTTCCTTCTTTGAGTTTTAGTAGTGTCATTGCAACAGAATCAATGATACACACATCTCAATTCAAATTAGCAGGTATAGTTGATTCAGAAGTTTTCCCTCCGATTAGTTTGATAAAAGATGGTAAACCAAACTTCCCAACAAGAATTTTTGTAAACAGTGAATTGAAAGTAGCGGCATTTTTATCTCATCTTACATTAGAGGAATCTCTACACAGAGAAATTGCAAAAAAAATGCTATTGTGGGCCAAGGATCAAAAAATATCATTAATTGTTAGTAGCGTCCCTGTAAAAGCAGATGAAAACAATGGAGAAATCATGGCAGTGGGAAGTACCAACAGTGCTACAAAAAAAATCAAAGATTCCGGAATAAAAAATCTAAAACATGGAACAATCCCAGGAATTCCAGGAATTCTTCTAAATGAAGGAAATTTGTTAAATCAAGATGTAATCGTTATTCTTTTTCCTTCAGATGGAACAAGTCCAGACTTTCGTTCAAGTGCAAGACTTTGTATGATTATGTCGCAATTAATCCCAGGTGCTTCATGCGACATCCCAGAATTGCAAAAAAAGGCAGAAAAAATAGAACAAACTATCAAAAAAGATGTTGAAGAGTCAAGACATCTTAAAGATACAATGTACAGATGACAACAAAAT
>JAICHE010000009.1 GCA_025922755.1 Nitrososphaeraceae archaeon | reverse complement strand
CAAAAACTGCAAAAGCCAAAACAACAAAACCAAAAACCGCCAAGGCAAAAACTGCAAAAGCCAAAACAACAAAACCAAAAACCGCCAAGGCAAAAACTGCAAAAGCCAAAACAACAAAACCAAAAACCGCCAAGGCAAAAACTGCTAGAACAAAAATAATTTGTATTTCTCACAAAGAAGACGCAGATGGAATTAGTTCAGCAGCATTAGTACGACAAGCTTTTGGGGGTGATGCAATTTTGGTTGATTATCCGGGACAAATGGATGCATTAAGGCAAGTAGTTGCAGATGAAAAATTAAAATCATTATACATCTGTGATTTGGGATTAAGCAAAAAGACACAAGATGAATTTGTAGATCTTTTAACTTCTCTCAGAAAAAATAAGGTTTCAGTTACTTACATTGACCATCATGACATTGACCCAACAATAGTAAAGAAATTGGAAAAAATCAAGGTAAAGATAATCCATGATATTAACGAATGTACAGCAGTACAGGTCTACTCTGCATACAAATCAAAACTAACTGATCATGCCTCCTTTATTGCAACATGTGCTGCCATTACAGATTACATGGAAGATAGACCTATGGGTTCAAAATTACTTCAAATTTACGATAGACAGTTTGCACTAATTAGCGCAACAGTTCTGACTTACAATATTGTGGGACATCAAAAAGATCCTGATTATTTACTCTATCTTGTAGAAGAACTAGCTGACTCTAAATTCCCACATGAAATTCCAAATACATTCGAATTTGCACAAATTCAAGTTGAAAAGCTATCTCAAATGATTGCAAAGGTAAAAGCAGGACTCAAAACAATGAAGAATTTAGGATATATGGAAATTCTTGATGCTGGTGCAAGCGGGGCAGTTAATTTTGTACTAGGATTGTCTGGTAAAGAGGTTGGAGTTGCATATAAGGAGAGAGTCGACCATGGAATTTATGCAGTTTCTGTTCGTGGTTCAAAATCTTTGAAAACTCACTTGGGAAAAATTGTAAATATTCTTGCCACGGATTTGGGTGGCTCAGGTGGAGGGCATGATAAGGCATGCGGTGCAGTAATTCCAAAACCTCAAATCAAGACCTTCATAAAAGAACTAAACAAAAAACTAAACTAATCTATTGCAAATATCTTGGAATTTTTTTCACTATGTGTGATAAAGAAAACCTTCCTGGACCTGCAACAATTAAAGATAAGACAACTGCTAACATTACCAGATCCCATTCCCATCCCCCTTCTGATATGAAGAATCCGTTTTCCCATCTGATGTGAAATATAGCTCCCAGCAAAATAATTGAAAATACAGATGCAGTAATACGCGTAAGCACACCTGCAATCAAAAGAATTCCTCCGACTAATTCTGCCAAAGCAATTGGTAATTGCATTTCAGGTGGTAATCCCATGTTGATTAACCATTGCTGCCAACTTGGATCAAATTTTTTCAGACTGTGAACTATGAAAATGGCACCAATAGATGCACGCAAACCCCAGTGAGTAAGATCATAAAGCCTGTTTTCTCTTAGATTTGCCTCAATTTGCATGCATGAATCCCTTAAAATTTTGATAAAAGGATTTGTCCAAATTTGTTAAAGATTAAAAATAGAATTGGAACAATTTTTTAATAATTTTTACCAATCATAAGGGCAATATTGAATCTAAGAGTAATCGCTCCCTTGACTGTGTTGGGTATTATTGTTGTTGTGGCTACTATGTGGATGACAGGTAATTCTACTCCTGAGACCACAATTGTTTCTGATGTTTCTATTGAATCAAATAATGTTATAGATGAAAATCTAAAATCAACTCCTACAATAATGGAGACTGATGGTCAAAAACACATTATTCCATTAGATAAAATCAAAGGTGGGGGTCCTCCAAAAGATGGAATTCCATCAATAGATTTTCCTAAATTTGCTAAGATTTCAGATTCACAATTTGTTTCAGACTCTGCTATTGTAATTGGTTTGGAAATCAATGGTGATGCAAGGGCATATCCTCTTTTCATTTTGGTGTGGCATGAGATAGTAAATGATGATGTCGGTGGAGTACCAGTAGCTGTTACTTATTGTCCGTTATGTTATACAAATCAAGTCTTTGAGAGAATAATTAAAGGAAATGAGGTAGAGTTTGGTACTTCAGGAAAATTATACCAAAGCAATTTGCTGATGTATGATAGATGGACTGATTCGTATTGGAGTCAAGGACTTGGAATGGCCGTAACTGGAGAATTGTCAGGCATTAAGCTAAAAACAATCCCATTTGATGTTATCTCGTGGGGTGATTGGAAAAAATTACATCCTGATACTCTGGTTTTGACTACTGATACTGGCCATCTCAGGTCTTATGCCACAGACCCATACGGGGATTACTATACAGACCCAGGAATAATTTTTCCAGTAGATAACATGGATGACAGATTACATCCAAAGGAAGTAATTTTAGGATATCATGCAAATGGTATCTACAAAGCATACGCGCAAAATGATGTTGAAATTCATAATATTATCAACGATGCTGTTGGTAACACTTCTGTGATGTTGGTCTCATTATTTCCCCACAATACTAGGGGCTATGACCGTACCTTGAATGGAGAGGTTTTAGAATTTGAATATGTAGATGAAAAAATAATTGATACTAAAACAAAGTCTGTGTGGAATTATGATGGTCATGCAATATCTGGTTCTTTGGAAGGTAGTCAACTAAGCAGATTATACTTAGAACCAGGATTTTGGTTTTCATGGGTTGCATTTTATCCAAACACTGAGGTATGGTATTGAGACCAATTCTAAAATCAATTTTGGTCGGAGTATTAACCATTGTAATTTATCTCTCAGTAGTAGTAATCACAACTCCTGCGTTAGGTCCCTTTGATGCCATCAATGCTGCGTTTCAACTCAATGCAATTGTAATCTTTGGAATGGGGATAGGTGTTGGTTTGCAAATATTTCTTTCAGAGAAAAGTAAACTTTTTGGATGCAAACTTGATGTGAAGAAAAAGGCATTTGGTGGAAATTCTGGAAGTACAGCTGCAACCTCTTTTTTCTCTTTTTTCTCACTGGTTCCATTAGGTTGTTGCGGTTGGTGGTTGTATGCATTATCTTTACTTCCAAGCGTGGTTGGAACTGGTGTGTCTGCCATTCTAATCGAACACAGTCAAACATTGGCATATTTGGGTTTAGCAATAATTTTTGGTTTTAACGGATTGACTGCTCTGAAATTAAGAAAGGAGAAAAAGGTACAACTCAAAACCAAGTTGACTGATTCACAAATAAACTAATTTTCAATAATTTTTCTTTGTGTTCCTTTATTGAATATCCGAACCTTTTTTGTGGGAATTTGAGGGGTCTTAGGCTTCTGATTTATTCTTATGATTTTTGTCCCTTTGAACGCAGATATTTTTTGACCCTCATCAGAATTGGATATTATGCTTCTTGATTGCTTGTTTTCATTAATCCAGTGCCTGAAATCGCTCTCAGAATACACTGATTTTGTTCCTCTATTAGATGAGAGAATTTTTTTCACATTTTTCGTTGAAATATGAATATTTAAGGCTTCATATGTTATGATTATAACAAATTACTGATCTATGATTTGATGGGATTTATAATCTGAAACAGATACAACGAATTCCAAAAGTATTATACTTATATTATGATAGTATGATGAAGTTTTTGACGTAAGGAGGATGACCTCCAGATAACCGCAAATTCCCTGCAAGTCATCTTCCTTATGTCTTAAATTTGGTTAAATCATGTTTTCAATAAAATAAACATTTTAAACAAAGAAATTTGTTTTTCAAAACTAATTTCTGATCTTTCTGATTATTTTCTTAATCTGTCGGTATCCTAATACTGCAGGGATGCAATAAGGACATCCTATTTGAGAAATTGGGCAGCAACAAAAACAGTCACATTTGCCTTTCTCATGATTACATTCTTGGCAACTCATATCTCTTACTTCGTGGTTTTGACCTTAATCTTGTTTTACAACATAGGCAAACAAATTCCTCGGTTCGTAAAAATAATGCGCACAATGAACACCATTTTTGCCCAGTACTATATCGAAGATTATTTGCAACTCCTTCAGGTTTTTGTCTTTCACACAATCCTCGACATGTCTGTGCCACTACCCAAAGCTAACAAAAAAATCTATTTAAGATAATTTCCAAATTGACTATTTAGAAAATTCTACTATTGCATCAATTTCGGTCATTGAATTTAGAGGCAAGTTTGCAACACCAACTGCAATTCTGGAGTGTTTTCCTTTATCTCCAAAGATTTCAAAAAGCAAGTCTGATGCAGCATTAATGACTTTTGGATGCTGAGAAAATTCTGGTTCAGAATTTACAAAACCATTCAGCCTTACAATTCTTGACACTTTTTCAAAATCACCTAATTCTCTTTTGATTTGTGCAAGTATGTTTATTGCACAAGTTTTAGCTGATTTTTGGGCCTCCTCAAGATTTGAATCTGATACTTTTCCTGTGTAAAGTAACTTGCCGTTTTCCATTGGAATCTGGCCTGAGATAAACAACAGATTTCCTGTTTTTACTGCTGGAATATACGATCCTGCAGGAGTAGGTGGGGTTGGCAATGTTATTCCTAATGCTTCAATTTTTTGTTCTATCACGTAACTTGTAAAAATCTTTTAGATGATTTTAGTTTTTAGATATTTTTATGTGGGTCTTTTCTCCCTTGTTGGAGTTGTTTTGAAAGACCATTCTTGTTTTGTATCCTTTTTTCTGCAAATACCCATCTAAAATCGAAACCCAAGGCAGAGAGTGACCGCTGTTTAATTTGGATTCAATTGTTATGTTTTTGTTATTTGCATCAAAATTAGCATGACCCGAACACATTATTTGCATTGCTGCATCAATCATTTCAATTACGTCATCCAGAGTTTTTGTTCTTAGATTAACTCCGTTTTTTTCTAAGAGCTTTATCATATCCCCGTCTGACTTTTTTGAAACAATTAATGAATTCAAAACATGGTTTAGTCCATTTTCGTTAACTATTTTTATTATCTTGTAGACCTCTTGGGATTCTGATTTAGTCATATCTGCAAGGGACTCTGTTTTTATCGCATTTTTCCAAATGTTTGAAAATAACTTGCTTTGGTTATTTCCGAGAATTTCCGTTGATGAAAAGTTTACTCCTTTTCCATTTTCCTCGCTCACCATCAAAATTTCGGTCTCATCAAAAATAAAACAATTTTGAACAACATCTGATGCTCTAATTTTTACTCCATCTGGTATTGCTCGATATGTTTCTGAACCAATGAGTCCTGTAGGAACCAGTGTTTTTACATCCAAATTTCTCCTAATCACTGATATTAACTGGTCTTTGCATTCAGAAATTAATCCCAATCCCCATTGGTCTACTGCTATTTGTATTGAGGATTTGGAACCTTCAATCATTTTTTGTAACTGACTAAGAACGTTATTTGCACTGATTTGGTAGTATCTTTTTTCTTCTGATCCTCTTGTCTTTCTACTCTCTTCGCTTGCTTTTTTTAATTTAGATATCAGGGTATTCATGGCATTAACTTTGTTTATCTGCTCATGAATTATGGAATCAAAAGCATCTTCTGGAGCAATGGCAGTACACATTATGGGCTTGCTTTTTGAAATAATGACTAGTTTTTTACTTTCTAATTTTAGAAGTGTTGGGTATACCTTTGTTCGAGGAATGTCTGAATAGTAAGAAAGCTCACTTGCAGAAATGGTTCCTTTTGATATTAAGGCTACATAAGCTTGGGCTTCATATTTGCTTAGGCCAAACTCTTCAAGACTGACAGTTAAAGCATGCTCATTTACCATGATTTTAGTTAACAATCCCTTAGGTAAAATCGAGAGCTAAAATCCTTTGCACAAATACTCAAAAAAATTCAAAGTTGTATCTGCAGCTTGTTGTTACTGTGGTTAATGATAATTATGGGACATTCTCCTCAAATACAAATTTCAAGTATATTATTTGGTATGAAGGGGCAATATGATATGTGCATAACATCTGCAAATATCTCTCAAACCAGAACAATCGTTCCAAGATTAGATTATTCTAGCAGCTTGATTTCAGATGTTATCAGGGTATTAAAAAAGAAAAGAAATGAATTAAAAAAATCAAACAAAACTCTAGTTGTTGAAACTGAAGATGAAGAACAAACTTGCTACAAATCAATTGATGTTGAGAGAACTGTTTCCTTTTGTCTTGAGGGGCTTTGCTGTATTCAAAAAAGGATGAATTCTGCCTCTAGGATTGATCTGATTCCAAAGGTGTTTCCTTCGATGGTTCCAATGATTAGAACAATTAGTGCTCAATTAGTTGAAATATCTCCGGAGAGTAGCCGCAAACTATCTGAATTATCTGTTCATTTGGGAAGTATAGTTTTAGATTCGGCTTCAATAACAAAGGCTCATTTTGATTTTAGTCAATCAAATGTCGAGTCCTCGACATTATTAGATGAAGTAAAATTGATGGTAGACTCTAAAATAAGTAAGCAGTATCCTCATCTTGATTTTCTGTCATCCTTTGGTAATTGACCTTTCTAAAATCTAATAAAATCTCAAAGGACCTTGATTTTATAAAAAATATCTCAGGAAAAATAGATAAAAAAATTTCTCAATCAAATACTAAAAATCTTAAAATTGAAAATTTGACCCTCGAAGAGCTTCAAGATTTAAGAAAAATTGTTGGACTAGCAGATTTCATGCTTCATAAATATGAGGATAAAAAAGACACTAAATCTATTTTAGAGTATTTTGTTTCCATTATTCGGGAATCTGCCGAATCAATTGAAAGCATAGATGATGAGGTTTCAGAATTGATAATTTCTGCTGAAGATTCTATAGGCAAAATAAAGGAATTACACACAAATATTTCAGAAAAATACGATCTGGAAAAATCTGGTCAACCTACTGAAGAAGATGAATCTGAAAATAGTGCAATTAATTTTACTAAAATCGCGATAGAGATTAACTCCCAAGAATACCTAGAAAATTCTACAGAGAAGGAAGGACAGGTAATTTAGAATGAGTATGGCTCCCCAAGAATTAGAAAATAACGCTAGCAAATATGCTTCTGAAGCTATCAAATTTGATTCACAAGGTGCAAGAGGAATGGCCATTGCCAATTATCAAAAGGCCATCGATTCTCTTGTTAAGTTATTGCAATTGTATCCTGCAAGTAAGCTTAACACCCTATACAAAGAAAGATGCAACTCTTACCACGGTAGAATCAAGGCTCTTCAGGAATCCCATGGAGTAGAACCTGCAGTTGACCCTGAAGCAACTCCTGAGGAACAAAAAAAGTCTGTTGAAAGGCAAGAAGATGAAAATGATTTTGAAGAATTAGTACTAAAAGAAAAACCAAATGTAAGCTGGAATGAAGTAATCGGTTTGGATGATGCAAAAAGTGCTTTGCGTGAGTCTATTGTATATCCAACCAAAAGACCAGATTTATTCCCATTGGGTTGGCCCAAAGGAATGCTTCTTTATGGTCCTCCAGGAACAGGAAAAACTATGCTTGCTGCAGCAACTGCAAGTGAGATGGATGGTTATTTCATTAATGTCGATGCCTCATCTATGATGAGCAAATGGCTAGGAGAAGCAGAAAAGAACGTCTCAAAATTATTTAGAATGGCAAGAAAGTATGCTGAAAAAGAAGGCAAGCCAGTAATTTTGTTTGTAGATGAAGTAGATTCTCTTTTAGGCTCCAGAAACAGTGAGGTTGGTGGGGAAGTTAGAACAAAAAATCAGTTTCTTACTGAAATGGATGGTGTAAATGGTAAGGGCAAAGACTTAATGATGTATGTAATTGGTGCCACCAACAAACCATGGAGTTTGGATTGGCCATTCCTTAGAAGATTCCAAAAAAGAATCTATGTTTCTCTTCCAACATTAGAGGCAAGAGAAAGCTTATTCACGCAATATACTGCTAACCTTACTTTGAACTCTAGAGTCAGTTCAAATGAATTGGCAAAAATGTTCGATGGCTATAGTGCATCTGACATTAAAGATGTATGTCAAGCAGCTCACCTTCAAACAGTTCATGAGTTATTTGATTCTCCTGATTACCATGAACCAATAGAAGGAGAGGATCCTCAAAAGCCAAGATCAATTTCCACAAGCGATTTTAGGTCAATCATGTCTCGAAGAAAACCAAGTGTGTCAACAGAGATGGTTAGAGCATACCACAAATGGAGCGAAGAGTTCCGTGCTCTATAGGATGTTTTAATTTTTCCTTCTCTATGATGTGATTTTAGATTTTTAATCTATTTTTTTAGAATTTTTTTAATTCAAATAATGTTATTGAAATTTTTTAGAAAACAACAGCGATCTTTTGATCTTTCATCTTCTCTCACAAAATTTAAATCACGAATAAGAAACATTTGACGAGGGTCACAATAACTACCAAGAAATCAAGTCATGCAAACAAGTTTGGGAAGCTGATTTTTGATGACGGGACTGTCCTTGATGGAATGGGTTTTGGTTATTCTACAACTGTTTTTGGCGAAATTGTCTTCAACACAGGTATGGTTGGATATCCTGAAACACTCACTGATCCCTCCTACAGCGGTCAAATCTTGACTTTGACTTATCCTCTCGTTGGAAATTATGGAGTTCCTGATCCTACAATTAAAGATGAAGATGGAATTTCCAAGTTCTTTGAGTCTGATAGAATCCAAGTACGTGGTTTAGTGGTCCATGAGTTGTCTGAAACTGCAAGCCATTGGAACATGGCAATGACTCTTGATGAATGGCTTTACAATGAAAAAATTCCTGGAATATCTGGAATTGATACTAGGGAATTAACCAAAAAACTCCGAAATAGTGGAGTCATGATGGCTGCTTTGGTAGTCTCTGATACCGAAATTGATGTTGAGCAAGTAAAGAAGGAACTTGCATCTGCACCTCATTACAATTCTGAAAAATTCATGGATACAGTTTCCACAAAGCAAGAAGAAGTTTATGGTTCTGATGAAAAATCTGTGGTTGTAATTGATACTGGTGCAAAAAATGCAATATTGAGAAACATAAGAAAACTAGGATACAAAGTCATAAAATTACCTTGGAATGCATCCATTGAAAAAATACTTTCTTACAATCCAAAAGGAGTTGTGATAAGCAATGGTCCTGGAGATCCACTGAATTGTCCTGATACAATTGATACTGCAAAAAAATTAATTGAAAAAAATGTTCCAACACTTGGAATATGTTTGGGTGCACAAATCATTGGTCTTGCAGGAAATACGGAAACTTACAAGCTAAAATACGGACATCGAGGTCAAAACAAACCATGTGTTAATTTAGATAATAACCAAGTTTATGTTACAAGTCAAAATCATGGATATGGTATTGATCCTGATTCCCTAAAAGATTCTGAATTTAATTTATGGTTTAAGAATGCAGATGATAAAACAGTCGAAGGAATAAAACACAAAACACAAAATTGTATTGCAGTTCAGTTTCATCCCGAAGCTGCACCTGGTCCCTATGATTGTAAATTCGTCTTTGAAGAACTCAAACACCTTATGGGGGAGGAAAAAGCTGCCAAAGAATGAGTCGTTAAAAAAAATTCTTGTATTAGGTAGTGGGGCCATTAAAATCGGAGAAGCCGGCGAGAGTCGCTAAAACGACCGTCAATTTGACTACTCCGGAAGCCAATGCCTCAAAGCAATTCATGAAGATGGACTGAAAAGTGTACTTATCAATCCAAATGTTGCAACCATCCAAACTGATACAAGATTTGCAGACCAGGTGTATTTACTTCCTGTAAATCCACAATATGTAGAGTCTGTCGTTGAAAAGGAAAGACCTGATGGAATTATGCTTGCATATGGAGGCCAAACTGCATTAAACTGCGGCGTAAAATTAGAGGAATTAGGCATACTTCAAAAGTATGGCATTAAGGTACTTGGAACTCAAATTCCCGGAATTCAGAGGACTGAGGATAGGCAACTCTTCAAAGACTCTATGGGTCAATGTGGTGTCCCAGTTCTGAAAAGTAAAACCGTGAAAAACTTTGATGATGCCAAAAAGATTGCCGAAGAACTGGGTTATCCTGTAATTATCAGAGTTGCTTACACCCTTGGAGGTCGTGGTGGTGGAGTTGCATACAATGAAATTGAATTACATGAAATTGTAGAACGAGGACTAAAGGCAAGTCTTGTTGGGCAAGTTCTAATTGAAGAATACATTGGCCATTGGAAACAAATTGAATATGAAGTGATGCAGGATTATGATGGAAACAATGTCATAGTTTGTAACATGGAAAATGTTCTTGCAATGAAGGTTCATACAGGTGATAATATTGTTGTTGCACCATCACAAACAATAGACAATCATGAATATCATATGCTTCGTTCTGCCGCATTACGTGCAACAAAACATGTTGGAATAGTTGGAGAATGCAATATACAGTATGCACTAGAACCAAACTCTGACAGATATGTTGCCATTGAAATTAATCCTAGACTATCAAGATCTTCGGCACTAGCAAGCAAGGCAACTGGTTATCCCTTGGCATACATGTCTGCAAAAATCGGATTGGGTTACAATTTATCAGAACTAGTAAATCGCATCACCAAAAGTACAACTGCATGTTTTGAGCCATCGCTTGACTATATCGTATGTAAACATCCACGATGGGATTTTTCAAAATTTGAACTTGTAAACAGAAAACTTGGACCTACAATGAAATCAGTAGGAGAAGTAATGGGGATTGGAAGAAACTTTGAGGAATCATTCCAAAAGGCAATTCGTATGTTGGATATTGGAAATGATGGCCTTGTATTAAACAGGACAAATGGAGGAAATTTGAATGAAGAACAACTGGAAGAGAAACTTTCTCATCCTGATGATCAAATTCTTTACAATGTTGCAAGAGCCATAAAAGCAGGATTCAGTGTGGAGAGAATAAACAATCTTTCTGCAATCGACCCTTGGTTTATTGAAAAAATAAAAAACATTGTAAAAATTGAACACAAATTATCCAACGAGGAGTTGGGCAAACCCTTGCTCTGGGAGGCCAAAAAACATGGATTTTCAGACAAGCAAATTGCTCGCGCCAAAGACAAGACGCCTGATGAAGTACGAAAAATAAGAAAGGACTTTGGAATTGTGCCTGCAGTAAAGCAAATTGATACCCTTGCTGCCGAATGGCCTGCTGTAACTAACTATCTTTACCTAACTTACGGTGGAACTTCCCATGATGTCAAAATTGACCCTGGTGAGAAAGGAATATTGGTGCTGGGAGCAGGACCTTACAGAATTGGAAGTAGTGTGGAATTTGATTGGGGCACTGTCAATATGGTTTGGGGGCTTCAAGAAAATGGCGAAAAAAACGTCTCAGTTGTAAACTGCAACCCTGAAACTGTTTCCACTGATTATGACATTTGCACTAGATTATACTTTGAAGAATTAACCCAAGAAAGAATTTTGGATATTACTGAGTTTGAAAATCCAAAAGGTGTAATTACTTGTGTTGGGGGACAAACTGCAAACAATCTTACTCCTGGCTTAGCAAAACACAACATCAACATTTTGGGTACAAGTGCCATTGATGTAGATAGAGCAGAAGACCGCTCAAAGTTTAGTGCAGAATTAGACAAACTTCACATCCAGCAACCCCGTTGGCAAGCATTTTCCAATTTGAATGAAGCAAAAAACTTTGCCCAAGAAGTAGAGTTTCCAGTAATAGTACGCCCATCTTATGTTTTGTCTGGTGCTGCAATGAAAGTGGTGTGGTCTCAAGAAGAACTCAAAACATACGTCAAAGAAGCAACAGACGTCTCCCCTGATCACCCAGTTGTAATCTCAAAGTTCATGTTAAACTCACTTGAGGTCGATGTTGATGGAGTAAGCAATGGTAAAGAAGTCATTATCGGTGCAATAGTAGAACACATTGACAGTGCAGGTGTACACTCTGGGGATGCTATGATGTGTATTCCTCCATGGCGCCTTAACAATAAAACAATCGAAACAATTACTGAGTACACTACAAAAATTGCAACTACATTTAATGTCAAGGGTCCTTTTAATTTACAATTTCTAGTACATGACAATCATGTCTATGTGATAGAGCTAAACATACGAGCATCACGTTCAATGCCTTTTGTATCAAAATTGGTCAAGACAAATTTGATTGCATTGGCAGCAAAGGCAATCTTGGATAAACCACTACCTGACATTCCTAAAAACAAATGGCAGAAAATCCATAATTATGGCATAAAGGTTCCGCAGTTTTCTTTCATGCAGCTAGAGGGGGCCGATATTGCTCTAGGCGTGGAAATGCAGTCTACAGGTGAGGCAGCATGCTTTGGAAACAGTTTCTATGATGCACTATCCAAGGGATTGACCTCTGTTGGGTATAATCTTCCTGAGACAGGTGCAGCCTTGGTTACTGTTGGAGGTGCTCAAAACAAAGAAAAACTACTCCAGTCAATTGCTCTTTTGAAAAATCTTGGGTTTAAGATATTTGCAACAGAGCACACAGCGGAATTTTTTGAAGAAAAAATTGGTGAAATTGAAGTTGTTCACAAAATCTCTGAACCAGAACGAAAACCAAACATTGCAGATTTACTTTATGAGCGCAAAATCAATTTCATAATCAACATTCCTAGCACTTCGACTTTGGAAAAATACGTTGGGATGCTTGAAGATGAATATCAAATCAGAAGAAAGTCCCTTGAGCTTGGAGTTCCGGTATTGACAACAATTGAGCTTGCAGACTCTTTTGTAAAGACTTTGGAATGGCTAAAAAATAACAAAACTACAATAGAACCCATAGAACCATATGATCCATTCTAAAGTACTTGGTCTAAATTATCTTCATTTCCAATAATTGTTCCATCCAATGTAACTATTCTGGCTGATGACACATGTTTTATTTTCTCAATGATGGGTGAGATGGATTTTTGATATCTTTTTTTGTTTGTAGCATAAAAATATCTGTTAAATGAAGGAACGATAGTAATTTCAATTTCTCCTGAACTGCTGGGAAAAATATAGTCTTTACTTGTTCTCATTGAAATCCACACTCTTTCTCCATTTACAATTGATTCTTCTTGAAAAAATACGGGATGCAAATGTCCCATTATGATTTTATCTACATGTGAAAAATTCTCTGAAGGCATTGTATGACCATGTGTGAAAAGAATGTTTTCTGCTACCATTCCTGTTGAGCTGATCACTGAAATATTTTCAGGAATTAGACGTTGAATATTCGAATCATGATTTCCTGGAATTAAAATAATTTCTGATTTTTCTTTTATTTTCTCAAAGAATAATGGTACATCATTCCACTCTGCCTTTGAAATGTTTTTGATGCTTGATTTTACATCTCCTAAAAGTATCACAGCATCTGGGCGTTCTGAGGCTATAATTTCTGATAAATCATTGATTGTCTCATTTATTGAGGAGTTTTTTCCAATGAAAATCTCATTTGAAGCAAGACTGCTCTCAAAACCAATATGCAAATCAGTTACAACAAGATATTTTTTTTGACCTTCAATTACTAGCGCAGGTTTTTGAGGAATTATTCTTTGTTGCAACATCAAAGATATACAATAGACTTTGGATTAAATTCTTGTGAAACAGGATCCTGACCGCATAGAAACATTGGTTTCTGAAAAACGAGTTAAAATGCATCTCTTTGAGCCAAGCAAACGGGAAATTTGGACAGTAGTTGGTAAAGGAAAGGAACACTGGTTAGATCCTGAAAGGGAGTTTTGCTCCTGTCCTGGATATTATTTTGGTAGAATGGCTGGAAAAAACAAATGTTATCATTTGAATTCTGTTGAATTGGCAAAAAAAGAAAACCAATTTGAAAAAATTGTGTTTTCAGATGAAGAGTATGCAGATTTTGTTGTAAGCTTAATTTCTGATTTATAATGACAAAATTATTCGAATTGGTTAATAACTAGAATAAAGGTAAAAAAATCATGGAAGAAAATCAACACAACGCGCAAATCGAAAAAATAGCAACCATGCTTACTGATGATAATGTATCTGTAGATGAACAAGATCTTCAAAAATTACAAAAGTACAAAGATCAAACTGTTTCTGATTGCAACATTAGTGAAGACGATGCAATAAAAATGGTCTACGAGGCTCTACTTT
>JAICHE010000008.1 GCA_025922755.1 Nitrososphaeraceae archaeon | reverse complement strand
ATGATTGCTTACCATCACGACCACTGAATTTCCCAAACGAAAGAGAAGAATCAAAACCCAACCAAAAGGAATTGTCATCAGATAGAGATTCATGAAACGCCTGATGTTCAATTAGTTCATCATCTCCCCAATTACCATCATGCAAAAAAGAGCATTTTTCTAATCTTCCTTTAGTTTTGGTTCCTTTGCAAGTAATTATCAAGGATGTTTTTTATCGCGGTATCTTTGAAAAGGATATTGTCTAGAATAATTGTTTGACGGCATGAGAATTCTAGGGCATGGTCAGTTAAGGCAAACGTAGGAACGCCGTCAAACGTGATGACTCAAAATTACTTCTCATGAGAAATTAAAAGAAATTGTATGTTTATTTTGAACAATTTTACTATCAAGACCCCAAAGGAGATGATTCAGGCACAAAAGATCAATTTTTTGATCCATTTTGATCAATAAAAAAAACATTGTTTATTTTATGAAATTTTGAGATCACCACACATTACAAAAAATCGGGAGCAAGGCTGTTTGCTGGTTTGATGTCTTCATCGTATCCCCCAAAGGGACTGAAGCAAAAGAAGCATCAAACTTGCTTGCTTTCCCTAAATTTCAATTAATTTTGCCAAAAGATACTAGTTATTATAACGAATCAAACTAAACACTTCCGAAGTTAATGGTAAGAGCAAGTTCAAAATCAGGCGAGGCTTGTGCCCGATGTGGAAAAAATGAAATAGTAACTGACAACACTACAGGAGAAAGATTTTGTGGAAAATGTGGTTTTGTAGTATCTGAAAAATCGCAAGAATCAGGTCCTGAATGGAGAGCATTCACACAGGATGAAAGCGGTAACAGAGCAAGAACAGGAGCCCCAACATCACTAACAATGCACGACATGGGTTTGGCAACAATAATCAATCCAATAAACAAGGATGCTTCAGGGAAACCTCTTACTGCATCTATGAAAAGTACCATTGAAAGGTTAAGAACATGGGATAGTAGAAGCCAAGTTCATGAACCTGTAGATAGGAATTTCAGACAGGCTTTTAGCGAATTAAACAGATTAAAAGACAAACTTGCAATTTCTGATTCCGTTATGGAAAAAGCAGCTTACATTTATCGTAAAGCCCTTGAAAAAGGACTAGTAAGAGGACGATCAATTTCTGCATTAATTGCAGCTGCACTTTATGCAGCATGCAGGGACACAGAAACTCCAAGAACACTCAAAGATGTTGGAGAAGCTGGAAATATCAAAAGAAAGGACATTGCCAGATGTTATAGATTGTTGGTAAAAGAATTAGAACTTGTGATGCCCGTAGTTGACGCAGTTCAGTGTGTTTCTAGAATTGCCAGCAGACTAGGAATATCAGAGAAAACAAAACGTTATGCTACAAAGGTCCTCAAAGTCGCACAAGAACACGAAGAATCGGCAGGAAAAGACCCAATGGGATTGGCAGCTGCTGCACTTTATTTGTCGTGTGTCAAAAATGGAGAAGATATCACCCAACGAGATATTGCAGAAGCTGCAAATGTTACTGAGGTTACAATTCGAAATAGGTACAAGGGTCTTAAGATAGACCAGAATATGGAACTATAATTTTCAAAAATAGAAATTGAATATAGTTAAAAATTTTGTAAAACAGAGTTTAAAATAAAATTGTTGTAGATGTTATGATTTAATCATAAATCATAAGATCTTTTTCTTCAAGCAAGCTGTGAAGAAGGTTAACAGAACGATAAACGTCTTTTTCTGTTTTGCCACCAGTACAAACAAGTTTTCCTGAAGAGAATACCAAAATCACAGTTTTTGGATCAAGCATTCTGTGAATAAGTCCTGGAAATTGTTCTGGCTCATACATACTTCTTGGTAAGGTTCTAGCTGCTTTTTCCAAATGCACCTTTCCTCCAAGGTTGATTGATGAGACAATATTTTGAACGGTAACTTCGGCATTTTTTTTGATTTTAATTCCGCCTTTTCTGAGTTTTTGAACTACTGTATTTACCGCTTTAACTGCCATCTCTTCAGACTTGGAACCAGTACAAACCATCTTTCCTGAGGTGAAAAGAAGTGTTGCAGTTTTGGGGCTTTTTAGTCTAAACACAGCTCCTGGAAATTGTTCTGGATGGTATTCCACATCTGGAAATTTTTTTGTAATGTCATTGAGATCAAGTTTTTGATCAATAGTAGCAGATGCCACCACATTTACAATGTCTACTAGAGGCTTAGTTTGAGTCATGATTTTTATTTAAAAAACTCATGTAATTTATAACAATCACTCCATTCTAGGCACAAATCCAGTATATTAACCCCAAAAGGTAAATTATCAGATTTTTGTGAGATCTGGACACATAGTAAGACCTATGCGTAAAAACTAGAATCCTGTTGAATTGACTCACTTGCCGATAAATTTCCATGCTTCCTGATTAACGCAAGGACCAATCCAACTGTTTCCAAAATTTTATTTGCAGATTCCAATAGCTGCTGAGGAGAAATATCACCATAGAGTTTTCGTATTATCGACACAGCTTTCATTGTCTTAAGATTAGGTGAAATCATAACTGAAACATGTGGTAAGGCCTTGGTTACTATATCAAACTCATTCATAAAGTCATTATGAAAATTATTTTTCATAAAGGCCTGTTTTACATCTTCACCGAGTGTCATATGTAAAAATAATTCTGTTGTCTGAGTCCCTTTAAGATGTGCAATTCCAACACCTAGTTTTGAACCATTGAATTTTTCACAGATTAGTATCCAATCTAATTGGGGATTTGGAGGGAGTATTTTCGAAGAGATTCCATTATCATCTAAAATCTTTCGAATCTCTTCTAATGTAGGCATATCTTCACGGATAGTTGTGTAAATTTAAGATTTTTGATGCATTGTCATAACAAGTCAAAATAATTTCAAAATACCACCCCTAAAATATAAGAGAAATCCATTGAAAATGATTGTCGTTTAATAGAAAACCTTTTAGAAAATTTAGTCAGAGAGCAAAACCGTTAACAACAGACCAAAAAATCAAAAGTTTTGTTTTGCGAAATTCAAAAAATGGATATTTTACCAAGGTATCCACCTTATCTTATAAATTTGAAATATCCGAAGACAGAGCTTGGGAAATTGTAGGGGAGTTATTAGACGATGGCGCTATTGAATCTATTCATGATGAAAGAACTGGAGAGATGAAGCTTTGTGAATCTGGAAAAACATACAACATAGCAAATCTAGAATTAAAAAGAAAGAGAGAAAAAACTAAAGAATACAAAAAATCAAAAAAAGAGGACAAGACTGAAAAGAAATTCAAACCTAAAGACCCTAAAAACCAAGGAAAGAAACCACAGTAAATTTATCATTGTAAGCAATTTTTAGAAAATTTTAATTTCGGAAATAATTGTTAGACCATATGATAGAGATTACCAAGGATGATAAAATAGAGATTAACCGGATTTTAGAATCCGTGAAAGGACGAATTGATCAAAAATTATGCAAATTGATTATGGATTTGATATTTCAAAACAAAGCAGGGATAAAAAAAGAGGATGAAAGACTATTTTCTACAAATCAACAAAGAATACCAGATTCATCAATTGATGCATTTTCATTAGGTAGTTTTTTTGGTCAAACGTACCAAATTGGTTTAGATTTGGCAAAAAAAATGGATCTTAAACTTGATGCCAATCAAAAAAGAATACTCAGGGAATTCACTCTTTTTTTGGTTTTATTCAAATTTGAAAAAGAAACCATAAAAAAATAATCTGGAATTACCATGTACTTCCTTGTTCTTTTAGTCTAGTTTTGGCTTCTAAATCAGTTATTGTATCAAATGTAATTTTATCATATTTTGTTTGACTGAATTCAGTTTCACTCATTGTTGCTCCAGTAAAATCACTATTCTTCAAATAAGCGCCACTCAGATCCGAATTATTCAGATTACTACTTTTCAAATCACAATTGAACAAATCTGCACCTCTCAAATCGGCACCACTAAGGTCTGCCCCATACAAGTCAGCATCCCATATTTTTGCTTTAGATAAATTGCAATTCCTCAGATCAGCACCTCGAAATTTTGTATAAAACAATATTGTTCCATGTAAATTAGATTGGCTCAAATCAGTTCCACTCAGATCAGTATTGTGAATGTCAAATCCTTCAAGATTCACTCCGCTCATAAAAGAGTTTGATAGATTTTTTCCAACCAAATTCTCATATGCAAAATTTACATTCTTGAGGTTTCTTTTCTTAAAAACATCAGGAATATCCATCACAAGATAAAGTAAATAATTAGGATAAAATATTATGCCTAAATTGGCCGTTAAAAGTAAACAAATTTGCAAGAAGAGAGAACTCCTAAGGGTATTTTAATATCAAAACATGAATTATTTTGATTTGACTGAGGAAAAACTACAAGGTTCTGGAGGTTACATCATTGCAGAAATTACAGATGAACAAGCAAAAAAAGCCGACTTAGGAGTAGGAAAGTTGTTTTTGGCACCTATTGGAAAGTTAGAAGAACAGAACATGAAAAAACATTTTTGCAAAATATGCGAAGAAGAGTTTGATTCCCCACCAAAAATTCACCTAGAAGAAAGTAATCGTGAAGAAGTAGCAGATAACCTAGTTCTAGTTGAAAGAGGACAATACAACTGCCAGAAATGTAATTCAACTATAGGAGAATACAGGGTTTTTCAAAAACAAGATGAATCTCAAGATGTTGGAAATGCAAAACCAACTAATTCCCCATAAATTTTATTTTTTTAAAATAAATTTATTCACTTGGATTTGTTGGGTCATGGTAAATCACTTCGTTTAGCACTTGATCAAGGATTTGTTTTTGCCCTCCCGCATTATCAATGGTTACAAGTAAGATGTTTCCATCAGGCAAAGGGATTGTAGCTCTTCTTAGTTTTTCATATACAGCTAATGTGTAAAGTCCTTTTCCAACTTTATCATAATGTTTCATTCGAGATTTCCAGGCAGCCGCGGCATGTTTCATGGTATCCTGTGTATCTTCAGGTGAAAGATACAGATTGGAACCAGGTCGGCTTTTTGTCGCCAATGCATTACCTTCTAAATCACTGATGGCAGCAAATCTAATATTGTCATCTATAGCCAAAATCCTATCTAGTTGTTTTTCATTATCAGATGACATGTACTTTATAGAACAAGAATACGATTTAAAATCTTCTATGAGGTTAATAACAGATTAAAATGAAATCACATACCAAACAGAATCAATTTCAACAATGATTCTAAAAGTAATTTTAATATCCATTAAACTTGTTTTTAAATAAATGAGTAAAACCAACCAACTAAAGATAAATCAGCAAAAAATTCTGAATGCCGAATTAAAACAGTTAGATTATGATTTTGAAAAGGCCCAAACGTTACAAGAAAAAATTGCAATTCATAATCTTATTGTATCTAAAGTCAAGGAAAGGCAAAAAAATCAAAAAGAAATAGACCAAATCAGAGCAGAAAACAGAGCAATTTCATATGCAAAAATAAGAAAAACCAAGAAAAGAAAATAATGTTTTAGATATCAATTTTGAAAATCAGAACTGACTTAATATCTAAGATTGGGAAACAATAGTTATGAGTGAAGATAAAGAAGCTGAGAAGAAAAAAGCCGAAAGAGAAGAAATGATAGAAGAAGCGCATCAGCTTGATCTAAAGGAAGGCTACGAACAAGACGAAGAATATGAAGAATCAGAAGATTAGATTTATTTCGTTTCTGTGCTAGATAATATTAATTTGAATATCCAGATAACAGAATCAGATCCCAAATCATTGGTAAGACGATGTAGTCTTGCATCAAATTCATCTTCATTACAAGTACAATTTTTTGTAAAAAATTCTTTTATTACATTTTTCAAGTCTTCATCACCTACGTTTTCGTCAATGATGGATTCCAATTTTGATTTATTGTCCGCAATAAAAAACAAAGGGGCAAGTTGTTTTCTGAATTCCATAATTCCAAGGTCTGTGATGAAAAGATGATAGTTTGAACCTGCTCTAAATGTACCAATTGCCTCTTTGAAATATCCGGCTCGGATAAATCGTGTAACCATATAATGAAGATGATCTTGACTTGGAAGAGTCTTTAGAAGAGATTGCGGCATATTTTCCAACAAATCCCTTGCAACAACTGATTGGTCCCTTCTATGATAGTACATGTATGTTAACAACCATATCTCCATTTCCGGATTATGATATTTTGTAGGATCCTCGCTCATTTACAAATAATGAAATTATCTGAAATATAGATGTGACAAAATTGAATTTATTTTGTAGTAATAGAACGAACTATAGAAAATTTCAGTTATAGAAAATCCTCAGGTAAAGATGGCGTTAAGATTAATTTGTATTATGACTGTTTTCTCTATGCCAGTCTCTTTTGTTGCAGCTAACACAAAACAAATTCAAGTTTGGTTGCTCCTTTGAGCAATACCTACACACTTTTGTGATTGTTGCCATGAAAATTTGTCTCAAATATTGATTATATCGACTAGTACGTAAAATCAAAAACAGACAATACTTTGAGAAAAAATGCCTTAAAATCCAACGAATTTAGGAACAATTTACGAGTTAATTGTATTATTCAGACTAAATGAACAACACAATAACCTAGACATTATAATTATTTTTAGCCCATATAAGACATGATAATAATTTGCACTCATTGTAAAAAGAATTTGAGGTTTGATGTTGCCAGAATAATTTATGACAAGTGGTATCACAAACGGTGTTTATTTCATATAGCGTATTTAATAAAACTAGAGAGATTTTTCTAAAGGCTTAATTTTACTGATACTGATCACTATTCATGATTCAGTGTAAGATTTGCGGAACACCTTTAGGAAAAGAACCAACAACTGAATATCTTGAAAACCATTGGAAAAAACATCATTCTTGGCATTGGGAGAAAAACCAAGATAAAACCCCAGAAGAAGCGTTAATAAAAAAACGTTAAAGAATTCTTAAAATTCAATTTTGTTGTAAAGGAAGTAGGAAAAAATGAACGAAGGTGAAATACTAGTCCCATTGTTTATAATTGCTGCTGTAGGGATTTTTGTTGGAACCCGAATTTGGATGGCCTTTAGAAAGTGATAACTCTAAATCACACTCCTCTTAAGAAAATTAATGAAACCAGGGTTTTACATTTCAATGGGGGTTGCCATTGCAGCACTAGTGGTGGGTTTTGTATTACTTAACGACATCCAACAAGAAAAAGATGCCAAAACTGTATGGATACAAAAAATACCCACTCAATGTAATGATGTTTGGAATACAGAGTACAATGAATATTATAATATCAATCCAGAAATGAGAGAAGTCTCAAGAGAAGAATCAAAAGCAATACTTGAGACCATTATAAAAAACCATTATGAAAATCAAGGAATAAAAATTTTAGATTTGAATTTAGAGCTTGATTACTATGAAGGAGTAAGATGTGAAGCATGTACCTGTTTGGGATGGGATAGGCTCTCAATTCAAATTTCACAAAATGATTTAGAGAGTATTCCTGAGAATGAAGGGTGGGAGATTCTCAACTAAAAGAGTTTTACATAATTTTTTAAAAAAATCAAATTTTCTAAACTTGGAAATATTTTATTAAAATTTTAGAGACTGTAATACAAACAGCAATAGGTAATTGCTTCACCTTGGGCAGCAAGAAAGAGTAGGGTTGCCCAAAATTATCTATTAAAAAATGAATAAACATCACGTCTTGGACCAGTAGTCGGTTATAGCATGCTTAGACTGCTAATCGAAGGCGTGTACAAAACATGGAACAAAATATTATAAAACAAGATCATCGAATTTGCCTAAAATTTGTTTAATCTCAATGATTATTTTGGACATTTTTGAAATGTTAAAAATGCAGAGCAACATAGAAAAAGAAAGAACATGACAGAATGCCCCACATGTAAATTATCAATGGAATCACATTCTACACCAGAGCTAATGGAATGTTGTATGAAACAAGTTTCAAATGATGCAAGTATTGATGAAAATGAGAATAATTGCCCCAATTGTAAACATGATATAAAAAAACACACCAATCAACAGTTAGCTGAATGTACTATTGCATATTTGAAATCAGAAGTATCATGATGAAATAAGGTTCTTCACATTAATGAAAAATTTTCCTTTAAACAACAATTGAAAAAGACATAATTTTATAACCAGCATTTAAGGAAAGCCCCCAATGACTGAAGAAGAAAAACCAAAAAACAAAATTGTTTTTGTGACATTGAAAATGCCTGATGGTAAAGAACATGAAATACCATTACCTCCCAAAGTTTTTAGCTCAGGAAGAGAGGGATTCTACGCACAGATACCTGCCTTAGTCTATGATAATGAGGTATACGGCGGTCAAATCCAAGTATGGAAAAAAACACCAAAAGAATAACCAGTGTTATTTTTTAATTTTATCAATTCTTTGTTTATCTCTGCAAATTCCACAAAGGTAGTTTTTTTTAAAATCATCAATTTCCAGAAGAAAAGAATACGTGCCATAATATTTTTCAGAGGAAGTTATGCCGCCGGGGACTTTTTTACCGCAATTTGAACAACATAAATCAAGATTGAACCGTATTGTAGGTTCATTTTCATGAATCTTTCCGATAATCACATTTGATATGCACTCTTTCTACATATTCAATTTTACTTCTTTTACATGGTTTATTCAAAAATGAAATTTGGAAAGAAATTATTGAAAAAATGAGTGTGATAAAATTACAAACATTATCTTAAGTAGACTTTATTCTAATATCATATGAAACTCCAGACATGCCTCATTTGCCCCAAAACAAAGTGTCATGTTGGGTTTCACCTTATCAAAAAACCAATCTAGAACACAGAGGGTATAAAAGAATAAAATTGCATATTATTGGTAATTAATGAACATAAACAAAATTTTCAACCAAAGTTGGATAAAATCTTTGGTAAAAAAATTGAAAATCCAAAAAAAATCAATTCAGATCTTCGATGTAGATGAGGAATCAGAAGTAGTAAAAATTGAAAAAATTGGTATTACAAATTTAGGTCAAGGAGTAGTTATTTTAAAAACAGAAGAAGGAAAAGAATTCCCCATTTCTGCATTTTCTGCAGAAACTGCCAAGAACATCTCTGATTTTCAGGAAGGAAAAACAAGCCAAAACCCATCATTGTACAATATGTTAGAAGAAATTTGTGAAGATGCTGGTTTATTATTAGTGAAAGTAAGGATTTTCCAAAGTGGTAAAGCATTAAGAGCTAATTTGTACTTTACAGGAAAAAAAGAAATTATTCTTAGAAATTATCGTGCATCTGATGCTATTGCGCTAGCATGTTTTTACAAGATACCCATATTGGTCAGAAAGGGGTTAATTCACCAACAGCCTGAAATTAACCGCTAGAAAATAATTTTAGAAATTAAAAACAAGGTTTCTTATCTGTAAAAAATCAACAAACAAGAATTTTTTCAAGTATCTTGCAGATATGAAAAATAAAAACAATACCTCAAAAATTTATTTCTTTGAGGCTCGTTTTACAGTTTTCTTTGCTGCAGTTTTCTTTGCTGCAGTTTTCTTTGCTGCAGTTTTCTTTGCTGCAGTTTTCTTTGCTGCAGTTTTCTTTGCTGCAGTTTTCTTTGCAGGTCCTTTTGTTCCTGCTGGTTTCTTAGCTACCATTATGAGCTAGTTATTTTACTTTGATTTCTATAGGATAAATTAAAAAAAATGCACAAAATGAGTATATTTAAAACACAATTTTACAGGTTTTTAGATCTAGGAAAATCTGTTTTCAAAAACAACTTCATCCAATCCAAGTTGACCTCCTCTTGGACCTGCAGGTTCTAAGGCCTTTCCAACAACTACCATCATTGCAATGATATGGTCTTGTGGTAAATTGATGACTTTTGCAAGCTCGTCATAATCAAAACCTCTCATAGGACAGGAATCAAGATCCATTTGTTTTGCGGCCAGCATTATTGTCTGTGCTGCAAATCCACATGATTTCATTACCTCATCTCTCCTGTTTTCCATGCTGTTAGAATATTTTTTTTCTAGTGCCAGAGTGACTTGTTCTTGTCTTGTTTTAGGCGCATTTTTCCAATATCTGCTGGGATCTTTTTGCCATGCGTTTGTGTCGCCGCACAATACAATTACCAGTGAACCATCCTTAGGTTGGGCCTGATCTCTTGCCGCCTTGCAAATCTTATCTTTAACATCTTGATCAGTTGCAATGATAAATCTCCAATTTTGCTGATTATAGCTTGTAGGCGATAAAATTGCTAACTCCATCAAAAATTTAATTTGCTCAGGAGTCATTTTGTATGAGGGATCAAATTTCTTAATGGCTCTTCTAGTTTTAATTGCGTCAAAAGTGTCCAATTTTAAATCAAAAATATTCTAAAATTTTGTAATTTAATTGATTGGTATTAACCAAATTTACAAAAATTGATAAGACCACCACATGAGGATAAGTAGAATGACGGAATTTATCCACAAACCTTACACTACAATTTATGTCAGAGACATGATAAAGATGAGTTTAGATGATTTGCTTAACATGATGTCATCACTTGAGGCAGGAAACGCATATTGGGTAGATGGTGTCCTTTTTGCAAGTTTTGCTATGACCGATTCTGAAGAATTAGCTAAAAAAGAGATTCAGGGAGAAACATATTTGGACAAGATTATTTTTGCAAAATATGACACCTATACCAAAACTGCAAAATTGTCTACAAATATCGAAATCAATATCCTTAATGTACAGAAAAGTCATCTTTACAGAGATTTAGTTTCATGGCTAAAAAAACAGCCAATTTGGAATGAATAATTAATCGCAACTCTTAATTTAACATGATTTCAAGTCAGAGTGATTAGTGTTGGAGATAACGACTGAAGATAAAAATGAGCTAGAAAACTTGTTGAATATTGCTACAAGTCAAATACCAAGATACTTTAATTTGATAAATTCTGCAAAGGAAAACTGGCAGATAAAAGACATCAATGAATGTGTGTTTGGGATGGTATTTGAAAAATACATTCATGATTCTGGACAATACTTAACTAACAAAGGAATTGATGATAATCAGCCAAATACCATCGAAAATACCATGAGGGCATATGATATTGGAATCGAGGTATTTGGAGATAATGTTGCAGAAATTAAACGGTTAATTCAGGAAAACAAATAGAAATTCTACCAAAATTTGTCAATTTAGGCGTACATATTTTAACAAAAACATGCCATGTCAATCATGGAGTTTTTTCAGACCCAAGAGCCTGAGATACAAAAACCGATAGTCATTGCCGCAATGCAAGACATGGGAAATGTTGGCAGTATTGTTATTGATTTTATCAATGAAAGTTTGAAAACAAAACAATTCAGGAAAGCAAAAAGTCAATTTCCCACATATGTAATTGACAAAGGAGGTTATATCGACGTCCCAAGTGAGAGTTGGGAATACAGATTTGCAGATGATCTCATTGTCTTTGGTGGAGGTGCAGGTCAACCACAAAATAATCAGGAATTAAACACCTTGTGTCAAGATGTAATTGAGGTTTCAAAAAAATATTCTGCAAAGTTCATCTACACTTTGGGAGGATTTCATACCAACAGAGTGTTAGGTAAAAACCCGAAAACTTTTGTTACATCTACATCAAGGGAAATAACAAAACAGATGCAAGAAATGGGTATTGAGACAACTCCGCAAAAATCCCTGATTACTGGATTTAATGGTCTAATACTTGGTTTTGCCAAACAAAACTCTCTGCAGGGTATTGGAATGTATGGTGAGCTAAATGAACCAAAAGTTCCACAATACAGAGCGGCAATTAGCATAATCAAAACCTTGGAAAAACTAACTTATAGAAAGCTAGGCGACACTATTAGCTTAGAATTGATGGCACAAGAAATTGACAAGAGTTTTGAGTGCTAGGTTAACGGTATTCAGAACCACAATCACCAATCACGGCAAAAAGATCATTTGATTTGTCAGTTACAGACTTTATTTCTGAAATATCTTGTGAGTCTAAGTGAATTTGGAATACTTGTCCATTGTCTTCCCGATGTTCAGACACACCAAGCCGCGCACCAATAATAACACCTGCCACTGCAGGTTTTTGTAAAATGTAAGATGTTGCGACATTTGCAATACTGCATTGATGTTTTTGAGATATTTGGCTCAAGACTAAGAGTAATTCTTGAAATAGCTGCCAACCACCCCACCTGACTATCATGTTATAGTATTTTCGAAGGCTAGCAGTATCCAGGTTTCCTTTGAAGGGTTCTGATTTACCTAGGTATTTTTCGGACAAAAACCCTCCAAGTAGCGTACCGTAAGATAAAATCTGAATGTTGTTATTTTGACAAAATGGGACAAGTAGTTTTTCGGGCCTATCATCCAAAATAGAATACTGAACTTGGTTAGAAACGATTCTTACTCCTTGCTCTGTGATTATTTGTAACCTTTCAGTGTCAAAGTTGGTCAGGCCCACATGTTTTATTTTTCCTTTATCCCTCAAATTAGAGAGATGGATAAGTGCATCAATGTAATTAGGATCGTTGTAATCCCACCAATGAAATTGGATTAAATCAAGTTGGACAGTATTCATTTTTTTAAGAGACTGATCTATACAAGATTCTACGATATTCTTGGTCATAGGTCCTGGATTAGGTACAAACTTTGTCAGTGCTTGAGAATTTTTCAATTCCTCTTGTCCCTTAAGATTTTCAAGTTTTGTTCGAAATTTTCCAATAAAAGATTCGGCTGGACCATAAATGTCTGCCAAGTCCCAAGTAGTAAATCCCAATTGATGGTACTGCATCATTTCATCGATTGCTTTTTTAGGATCAATGTAACCATGAGCTCCTGAGACTTGCCACATTCCGTTTAGAATTCTGCAAATTTCCAAATCATCTGCAAGTTTAATTTTCTGATCCATGACTTTGATGAATCACTGTTGTTAAAAAATCATTTTTTATGTTTTAAAAAATTAGTTTGCAGGACAATGAATATCACAAAACAAAACAATTCCAGATGGAAGTGTCTTTGCAATAATTGAATGCCCATCTTGTAAGCCCTTTCCACAAACATAGCACTCCACGACACTTGCCGATGTAGCAATGTTTCTTGAGGAATGAATTATTCTAGGAAAGTGTGTCTGTTTAACCTCCTGCATGGTCATACACAATCCTAACACATAATCAGTAATAAAGGTACCGTACCTTTAGGTACTTTACATGAGTCTAGACAAGAAAAATCAGTTGTGAAAACCCTTATTCTTGAACCACCCTTTTTTCACAGCAACTACAAAAAATGTCAAAACCAGATAAAAAATGAGGTTGTATTGCCAGTTTTTTACAATATTGTTGCACCAAAAGCAGTTGCAATTAAAATGACCACAATTAAGGCCCAGTTGTCTTGCGATTGCCGTGACTTGTCCTGCTCCACGCCCACAACTTCCTAAATCATTGAACAGAATTTATACAAAGATCATCACATCTGAATTCTCAGATTAGAAACTGCAATACGAAACCATTAAACAAACAATGCGGTTGATTTTTGTTGTAAAATGGATAAAAGAGACGGCATTGTTTTATCAGCAATTCTTGTTGGAGTCAGTATTCCAGTAACATTGGTTCTTTTAGTTGCAAATGGAATTCTAGATAATCCAATTCCATAAACAAGCAAAGTTTATGGATTTAGATTTTTAAAATCAAGACATTTTTGGTCATATTCGTTGAGATATTTTTTTCCTCCAAATTGCGAATCCTCAATGTACAGTTCACATGTTTGAGAATCAATTTTGGTGCCATCACTAGAATTGTTCATTACCTGCAAAACAAGAATAACAATCAGAACAGCCATTATAATTAGAGCAAACTTGCTAGAGTAAATATCCACAAACAATGATTCTGGATTTTAAACATATACCTATGGATTTGGTTCGTATTTACAATTCTTAGAAAAGTTCAATCTGTGTTTTTCTTTAATTTTACTTTACAATTAAGAGCGTGTTTGGCTAAATCTTTAGGATCCTCAAATTTTGCAGGGCAAAATAAGCAATATGAAACCATAGTATAGATTTGAATTTTAAAATTTAATCAAGTGGTTATTGTGAAAACTAAAGTTTCAAGTTAAGAGAGTGGGTTTAAAAAAGAAGATAGTCTCAGGGGTGCCTAGATCATTCCAGTGGTATGCATAAATGGAGTGGATTTAAATAATAAACGTCAAAATTCATGTCTATGGGTGGACACCTTTGGAAATGCTCAACCGCAGATAGTACCACTAGATTTAACTGAAAATCAATTTCAGATTTACAATAAAATTTCTCGAAATTATTCGCATTCTTTTCTCTTTGAATCACTAACGGGTCCTGAGATATTGGCAGAAACATCAGTAATGGGTTTTGATCCTAAGATAATCATCAAGGGTTATTCAGACAGAGTAGAAATGATAAGAGATGATGAAGATACAGAAATTATCCCAACTGAGGACCCTTATGAGGCAATAAAAAAACTACTAAGAAAATCAAATAATAAAGAATATCGATATTTGGGGGGAGCAGTGGGAGTTGTAAATTATGATGCGATAAGACTGGTAGAAAACATTCCAAACAAACATGATGCGCCAGAACCTCTAATGGAGTTTGGAATTTATGATGATGGGATTTTGTATGATAACTTGCACAAAAAATTATTTTACTTTTATCATGATGAAAATCGATT